>CAZNLX010000063.1:0-8619 GCA_964573925.1 uncultured Intrasporangiaceae bacterium | reverse complement strand
CCTACGCCGAGGAGGCCGGCCTCAAGTCGGCGACCTTCGAGGTCAAGGTGCCCTACGCCTTCGGCAACCTCGCCGTCGAGGCCGGCACCCACCGGCTCGTGCGGATCAGCCCCTTCGACAACCAGGGCCGCCGGCAGACCTCGTTCGCCGCCGTCGAAGTCGTCCCGCTTATCGAACAGACCGACCACATCGAGATCCCCGAGAACGAGTTGAAGATCGACGTCTTCCGCTCCTCCGGTCCCGGCGGGCAGAGCGTCAACACGACCGACTCGGCTGTCCGGATGACCCACCTGCCCACCGGCATCGTCGTGTCGATGCAGAACGAGAAGTCCCAGATCCAGAACCGCGCCGCCGCCCTGCGTGTCCTACAGTCCCGGCTCCTGCTGCTCAAGAAGGCCGAGGAGGCCGCGACCCGCAAGGAGATGGCCGGCGACGTCAAGGCCAGCTGGGGCGACCAGATGCGCTCCTACGTCCTGCAGCCCTACCAGATGGTCAAGGACCTGCGCACCGAGCACGAGGTGGGCAACCCGGCCGCCGTCTTCGACGGCGACATCGACGACTTCATCGAGGCGGGCATCCGCTGGAAGCGCAGCCAGGAGCGCGCCGAGCTCTGAGATCGGCGCGCCCGCTCCACCCGAGGGTCACCCCGAGTGGGTGACCACCCCGTATGCCGCCCGGTTGGCCAGCGCCCACTCGGCCAGGCGCCGCGCGAGCACCGCGCTGGCCAGCACGAGGATCCCGAAGAGCACCCACCCGAACCGGCCGAGTTGCACGCACAACAGGGTCACCACCGGCGGCCCGACGACGTGCATGAGCGAGAAGTTGAGGCTGGCGAACCCCTGGTACTGGCCCTGCCGCTCGTGCGGGGCCAACCCCATCTGGATCGCCCAGGTCCCGCCCGAGCCGAGGATCTCGCCCACGACGTGCACGACGGCCCCGGCGAGCAGCAGCGTGACTGCCGCCCAGGGCGGCATACCCTCCGCGAAGCCGATGCAGGCAAAGCCGACGGCGATGAGCGCCGCCCCGCGGACCAGGACGTTCCCGCCCCGGGCCACCGTGTCGGCCGACCGGGACAGCCGCACCTGCAGCGCCGTCACCATCGCCGTGTTGACCAGCAGGAGCACGGCCACCATGACCGTCGGCGCGGAGGTGCGCTGGGTGATGAACAGGGCCAGCCCGAGTTCCATGGCCACGAAGTGCAGGGTGTAGATCGACGTCGCCAGGTTGGTCGCGACGAACGGCCGGTCCCGAAGCACCTGCAGGCGCGGCTCACCGGCGGCCCGCGGGCTTGGCGGCAGGTGCGCCAGTCGGGTGCTGTTCGCCGCCGCGAAGGCGACGAGGATCCCGGCCAGGACGAACACCACCAGGTATGCCGCGTCCGTGTCCAGCACCAGCGCGAGCCCCCCGACGAGCGAACCCCCGGCGATGGCCGCATTGGTCACCGCACGCAGGTAAGCCTTGAAAGCGACCCCGCGCCCGCCCCGGGCGATCTGGGCGATGATCCCGTTGCGGACGGCATTGGCCGATGACGCGAACGCGGCCTCCAGGCCGAGCGCGACCGCAAGGATGAGCGGACTGCGGGCCAACGCCGGCAGCGGGGTGACGATGGCCAGGCCGATCATCACCCGGGTGAGCACCTCGCGAGGGCCCCGGACGTCGCCCAGATGCCCGGCCGGCAGGGCGGCGAGCAGGCTGGCCAGCCCGGCCACGGACAACGCCACAGCGACCTCGGCCGCCGAGAAGCCCAGGTGCCGGGTGAAGTAGACGGCCGAGGTCGACATCACCGCCCCGCCACCCAACCGGGTGGCAAAGCTGCCGATGGCCAGGACCCGCAGCTCCCTGTCGATCGGCAGCCCACGCCGGGTCAGTCGATCCTCCGCCACGTCCACTCGTGAGCCTCCTAGATATCTTGATGTCAAGATATCGGATCGTTGACGGTGACAGGACACGACGCCACGCCCGTCACGGGCGTAACACTGGTTTCTCAGGTCACTCAACTACCCTCGAACCACACGGCGGGCTCTCGGGTGCCCGCATTGCCTGGATTCCCGACCGGAGACCGCACGCATGATCCTGTTCGACGCCGTCACGAAGACCTACCCCAAGGCGACCCGGCCTGCCCTGTCGGAGGTGTCGCTGGAGGTCGAGCGTGGCGAATTCGTCTTCATCGTCGGCAGTTCCGGCTCGGGCAAGTCCACCCTGTTGCGCCTGGCCATCCGTGAGGAGCGGGCCACTTCGGGCACCGTGCTGGTCGCCGGTCGGGAACTGCGCACCCTGCCCGACCGGCGCGTTCCCATGCTCCGTCGCGAGATCGGCACCGTCTTCCAGGACTTCCGGCTGCTGCCCAACAAGACGGTCTTCCAGAACGTCGCATTCGCCCTGCAGGTCATCGGTAAGTCGCGTGCGCTGATCCGCCAGACGGTCCCGGAAACCCTGCGAATCGTCGGTCTGGACGGCAAGGAGAAGCGCTTCCCGCACCAGCTCTCCGGCGGTGAACAGCAGCGGGTGGCTATCGCCCGGGCCATCGTCAACAAACCGACGATCCTGTTGGCCGACGAGCCGACCGGAAACCTCGACCCGGCGACCAGCCGGGAGATCGTCAACCTCCTGGACCGGATCAACCGCTCCGGCACGACCGTCGTCATGGCGACCCACGACCACGAGATCGTCAACGACTTCCGCAAGCGGGTCGTTGAGCTCGACGCCGGCAAGCTCGTGCGCGACGAGGCCGACGGTGATTACGGGACCACGACCTCGGCGATCCCGGTCGTGCGGATCGCCGAACCACCACCGAGTGGGTCCCCCGGGACGGGCGAGGGGGCGTCGCGATGAAGGCCGGTTTCGTCCTCGGGGAACTCGGCACGGGGCTGCGCCGCAATCTGTCGATGGCGGTGTCGGTCGTCCTCGTGACGATGATCTCGATGTACCTGCTCGGGCTCGGGCTGCTGGCCCAGCGGCAGGTCGACACGATGAAGGACTACTGGTACGACCGGGTCCAGGTCTCGATCTTCCTCTGTGTCGAGGGCTCGCAGTATGCCGCGTGCTCCGGCAAGGCGACGACGCCCACCCAGCGTGAGCAGATCAAGGCCCAGCTCGAGCAGATGAAGCCTCCGGTCAAGGAGATCTACTACGAGAGCCAGTCCGAGGCCTTCAAACGGTTCAAGGAGCAGTTCAAGAACTCACCGCTGGCCGAGCAGGCCACCGAACGGGCCTTTGCCGATTCCTTCCGGGTCTCGCTCACTGATGCCGGCAAGTACGACGTCATCGCCTCCTCCTTCCAGGGGGCCCCGGGCGTGGGCCGGGTGCAGGACCAGAAGCAACTGCTCGACCGGTTCTTCGCCTTCATGAACGCGGTCTCCTGGGGCGCCATCGCGCTGTCGGCCCTCATGGTTGTCTGCGCGATCCTGCTCATGGCCACGACGATCCGCCAGACCGCGTTCTCCCGACGCCGGGAGACCGGGATCATGCGGCTGGTGGGCGCGTCGAACTCGACGATCCAACTCCCGTTCATCCTCGAGACGCTCGTCTCCTCGCTCGTCGGCGCGGCCCTGGCCATGGGCCTGCTCTGGGCAACGGTGCGTTACGGGGTGGGTGGCTACCTCAGCAAGGCTCTCGTCGACACCGCCTTCATCGGGATGACCGACGTCCTCGCGGTCGCCCCGTGGGTGCTCGGTGGGGTTGCCGTGGTCGCCGTTCTCACCTCCTGGTTCACCCTCCGGCGCTACCTTCGGGTGTGACGCGGGGGACCGCTATCGACCGACGAATCGGGGATTCACAGCCCCCAACTCTCCCGAGATGGGCTCTCGTGTGGTACCAAAGGGACTCATGATGTTTGAGGGACTGTTGTCACGAAGGGTGAAACGGCCCCCTCGCGCGCGTTCGGTCGCCGCGGGGGTCGTCATCCTGTGCGCGACCGCAGCCCTGGCCACCGCCCCTTCGGCCGCCGATACGGTGGATGACAAGAAGGCGGTCGACGCCCAGATCGACGAACTCGAGGCGGCACTCGAGGACACCTCCGCCGAGCTCGCCAAGGCCTATCAGGCGCTCACCCAAACCCAGGCCCAACTCCCGGCCGCCCGGGCCAGGCTGTCCTCCGCGCAGTCCGCCGCCGACGCGGCCGCCCGGGAGAACAACCGGGTCGCCGCCGAACTGGCCCTGGCCCAGGCCAATGCGGCCCGCGCCGCCGAATCGGTGCAGCGCAACGAGCAGACCCGCGAGCAAACTCAGCGCACCCTGGATGCGTTCGCCGCCGACATGTTCCAGGGCGGTTCCGTGGGGCAACTATCGGTCGCGCTCGGGGCGACCAGCGCGGACGACTTCGCGACCCGGCTCGTCATGGCCGACACCGTGACCTCGATGACCAACCAGGCCCTCAGCGATCTCGCGGCCGCCAAGGCCGATGCGGACGCCGACCGGGCCTACCTCAGTGCCGTCGAGGCCGAGGTGATCCAACTCAAGAAGCAGGCCGAGGCCGCACTCGTCGCAGCCGACAAGGCCAAGTCCGAGGCGCAGACCGCCAAGTCGGCCCTGGACGGGCTGGTCGCTCAGCAGAGCGCGTATGCCGGCCAGGTCGCCGATCGCAAGGCCTCGGAGGAGGCGCAGCTCGCCGCGGCGGAGGCCGAGCAGAAGCGACTGCAGGACCTGCTCATCGAGCAGGCCCGGATCGCCCGCGAGCAGGAAGCGGCGCGCAAGGCGGCCGAGGAAGCCGCCCGCAAGGCGGCCGAGGAGGCCGCTAAGCGAGATGGCAAGCCGATCCCGCCGCGGCCATCCCCGACCCCGCCCCCCGTGAGTTCGTCCGGCTTCCTCACCCTGCCGGTCTCCGGAGGGCGTTTCTCGTCCGAGTTCGGGATGCGTTTCCACCCGATCCTGCGCTACTACAAGCTGCACACCGGGCTGGACATTGCCGGTCCGTGCGGCACCCCGGTGCGGGCGGCGGCGGACGGCCGGGTCTTCCGGGCCGGTTGGCGCGGCGCCTACGGCAACAGCATCCTCATCGACCACGGCATCATCCGCGGGGTCGATCTGGTCACCACCTACAACCACCTGACGTCGATCGTCGTGTCCGGCGGCTCGGTCAGCCGCGGCCAGCTCATCGGCTACTCGGGCACCACCGGCTGGTCTACCGGGTGCCACCTGCACTTCGAGACCCTCGAGGACGGGTCGTTCGTCAACCCGCGCAACTGGCTCTAGGCACTCCCACCGGGCCGACGGGGTAGCGTGGACCTCTCGCCAGGTGACAGGGAGGACTGACCCCAGTGGTGAAGGAACGCGGCCGCAAGGTCATCGCGAGCAACCGCAAGGCGCGCCACGACTATCACATCGAGGACACCTTCGAAGCGGGCATCTCCCTCATGGGGACTGAGGTCAAGGCGCTTCGGGCCGGGCGCTGCTCTCTCGTCGACGGCTTCGCGCAGTTCACCGGTGACGAGCTCTGGCTCGAAGGCGTGCACATCCCCGAGTACAGCCAGGGCACCTGGACCAACCACGCCCCTCGTCGTCGCCGCAAGCTGCTGCTGCACCGCGAGGAACTGACCAAGATCGAGTCCAAGACCAAGGAGAAGGGGCGCACCATCGTCCCGCTCGCGGTCTACTTCAAGGACGGGCGCGCCAAGGTCGAGATTGCCTTGGCCACCGGCAAGAAGCAGTACGACAAGCGGCAGGCCCTGCGTGAACGCCAGGACCGCCGGGAGGCCGAACGGGCGATGTACTCCAGGACTGACCGGTGACCGGCGCACCGTCGCGTCGGCTGCGGCGGTTCCGCCGGTATGCCGCCTGGCCAGCTGTGCTGTTCGGCGCGGCGCTCGTCCTGCTCGGTGCCAGCGCCCCGGCCGCGAGCGCAGGGGAGCGGGCGGCATACTCGGGCGGGATGGTGGCCACCTGGGCAGACCTGAGCGCGCTGGCCGGCGCGGACCGGATGCCCTCCTTCGACACCGTCTTCGCGGTCGACAAGGACGGCGGGATCGATGTCACCGAGACGATCCACTACAGCTTCGACACCTCCGGTGGGGCCCGGCGCGGCATCTTCCGCAGCATCACCGTGCGTCAGGGAGTCGACGGGCGGCCGGATGTCTACCGCTATCTCGCCCTGAGCAAGGTGAGCGCGACCAGCCCGACCGGGGCCAACGCCACTGTGCAACTCGTTGACAACGGGGCCGAGGTGACCATCCGGATCGGGTCGCCGTCGGTGACCGTGAGCGGGACCCAGACCTACGTCGTCCGCTACCACCTGGCGAACGTGCTCAACCCGTTCACCGACACTCAGACCGCCGAGTTCTACTACAACATCGTCAAGGACGACACCGTCCCCAAGGGCAAGGTGACGGTCAAGGTCACCGCGCCTGCCCCGACCAGCGACGTGCGGTGCACCCGAGGGGTCGGTGCCGCCTGCGACACGGCTACCGGCGGAGCGACGGCAGCCTTCGCGGTGACGAACCTCGCGGCGCGGGAGAACCTCACCATCGCCACCCGCTACCCCCTGTCGGCCTTCGGGCTCATCGCCCCCGACATCCGCACCGGCAACACTGGCGGGGCACCCGGGTCCGGTCTCGACGAGGGCGTGGCCAAGGTGGCCTCGATCGCCTCGATCGCCGGCGGAATCCTTGCGCCGATCCTCGCCCTGGTCGGGATGGGGGCCTTGGTCGCCACCCGTGGCCGCGACGAGTGGTATGCCGGGGTGACCCCCGGCCTCACCCCCGGTCCGGTGCCCGCCCCCGGCAGCCCGCGGGACGGCGGCGGGGGAGCGGGCGGCATACCGGCGGGGGTTGCGGCCCCCACCCGCCGCGGACGCACGCCCACCGTGGCCGTCCAGTTCAACCCGCCCCCCGGGGTCCAGCCGGGGATGGTCGGCACGATCATCGACGAGACCGCCGACACCCTGGACGTCTCGGCCACCGTCATTGACCTGGCGGTCCGGGGCTTCCTGCGGATCGAGGAGATCGAGGGCGGCGGGATGTTCTCCCGCACCGACTGGCGGCTCACCGCGCTCACCCCGCCGGCCGGTGAGCAGGTGCGCCCCTACGAGGAGAACGTCCTGCGCGGGCTCTTCGAGCAGGGTTCGCCGGTGCAGCTGTCCGACCTCAAGAACCACTTCGCCGGGACTCTGGCCGCGACGAAGGACCTCATGTACGACGAGGTGCTCTCCCGCGGCTGGTTCCGCAAGTCCCCGCAGACCCAGCGGGCGGCCTGGCGCGGCTTCGGCTTCTTCATCATGGGCGCCGGGGTGGTCACCCTCTTCGCCTACGGGTCGATCTCACAGACCATCGACACGACCGGTGGGGTCTCGCTGCCGATCTCGTCGGGTTGGGTGCTCGGCGCCGGCCTGCTGTTGGCCGGCTTCGTCATCCAACTGCTCGGAGCCCGGATGGCGGCCAAGACGGCCGCCGGCTCGGCCGTGCTCGCCCAGTCACTGGGGTTCCGGCAGTACCTCGTCACGGCCGAGGCCAACCAGATCAAGTGGGAGGAAGCCCAGGAGATCTTCTCCCGCTACCTGCCCTTCGCCATCGTCTTCGGGGTGGCCGAGCGATGGGCCAAGACCTTCCAGGAGGTCGCGGCCGCCGCGGCCGCCGCAGGCCAGGTCGTCGTCATGCCGGACTGGTACATCTACCACGGCACGCTGTTCCCCGACTTCGGCAGCATCGTCGACGGGGTCGACTCGTTCTCGACGACGGCCAGCGGCACCTTCCAGTCCACTCCCGGATCCTCGGGCGGCTCGGGCTTCGGCTCCTCGGGCGGTTCGTTCTCCGGCGGCGGAGTCGGCGGTTCCTCCTCCGGCTCCTGGTGAGTCGCCCGGCGGTGCCGGTCGCCGGCAGGGACGGGCACGCTCCGGGGCCACCGGATCGCCGTCGAAGACAGCGGCGCCACGGACTGGCTCACGTGCCAGGTCCGCCTGGCAGACTCGACCGGTGACTTCCACCTCCGTGGGCCTCGCGCACGTGCAGCGACGGACCCTCGCCACTCTTGTGTCCACGCAGGTGCTCGGGGGTCTCGGGGTCGGCGCGGCAGTGTCGGTCAACGCCATGCTCGCCAAAGACGTGTCCGGGGTCGAGGCGCTCGCGGGCTTCGCCCAGACCTCCGCGGTCCTCGGCACGGCCGGGGTCACTCTGCTGCTGGCCCGGGTGATGGACGATCGCGGCCGGCGGATCGGGTTGTCGCTCGGCTATGCCCTGGGCGTGCTGGGGACCGGTCTGTCGATCCTCGCCGGCGTGTTGCGAGCCTTCCCGCTACTGCTCGTCGGCGCGGCGCTGCTGGGCGCCACGACCGCGGCCAACAACCAGAGCCGGTATGCCGCCACCGACCTGTCCGCCCCGGCGCACCGCGGCCGGGACCTGTCCGTCGTCGTCTGGGCGACGACGGTGGGGTCGGTCCTCGGGCCGAACCTGTCCGGCCCCGGCAAGGCCCTGGCCGGGGCGCTCGGGCTGCCCCCGCTCACCGGCGCCTACCTGTTCTCCGGGGTCGGGATGCTGGCTGCCCTCGTCGTCATGATCGTCCGGCTGCGTCCCGACCCGCTGCTCGTGGCCCGGGCCGAGCACCTCAAGGACGCTCCCGCCGGGCAGACCCAGGCTGCCCGGGCCTCGGGCTGGGCGTTGTTGCGGGAGAACCCGCTGTTGCGCCGGGCCGCCG
>CAZNLX010000062.1:0-8701 GCA_964573925.1 uncultured Intrasporangiaceae bacterium | reverse complement strand
GGCTTGTTCTTGGGCACTTCCTTGAGCCACGACCGGTCCGACGTCACGACGTAGACGGCCGAGCCGAGCCGCTGCACCAGGGCGCTTCGTTGCCCCGGGAAGCTCGCGATCTGGCGGGCCTGGCCGGTGGCCCCGTCGACCAGGTCGACGTGGCCCGGCTGTTGCACGCCTGCACCGCGCGTGCAGATGACGACCTCGGTGAGCGGCTCAACGTCGCACGACGTCTCGCCCGGGGTCACCGGACTGGTCCAGAGGGTTCGGCCCGTCGATCGGTCGACGGCCGCCAGGGCAGATTCCGTGGTGGCGTCGGCGGTGTGGACGACGGAACTCAGGGCAAGCAAATTGCCGCTCGGCAGTTGGACCAAGTTCAGGCTGCAATGCTGGCCGTCGGCCTGACAGCGGCTGCCCTGCAGGTCGATGGGGGCCAGCCGCCATTTGATCGACGGTGCGGACGGCTGAGGGTCGATGATACCTCGAACGGCCTTGCTCTCTTGGGCCCCGCTGCCGGACTGGGCCGCGCTGCCGGACTGAGCAGTACTGCCGGACTGAGCCGGTGGCCGTTGCACCCACCAGAGACCCCCGGCCACCAGGCCGAGGATCGCGAGCACCGCCAAGACCCAGCCAATGCTCGAGAATCGCTTGCCAGGTGCCATCAGAATGTCACCCCACCGATAGCGAGTTGTTCGGCTGACGTGTGCGTCATCATCAGTCCCGTCCCGTCCCAACGTGCCTCAATAACCGGGTCGGACCTGTCCTATCACAGGCGAATTGCCTGCGGCCCCGAAATCGCAAAGATCCAACTCGCCTGCGAATCAGATCACGAAATGGGAGCGGCGGGCGGTTTGCGCGACAGGCGCTTTCACAGGCCGCCGGAAATCGGGCGGCGAGGCAGCCTGCGGTTAGCTGTGCGACACCATGGACCGGCCGGCCCGGCGCATCGCCTCCCGGACCCGGTAGACCTCGGCCTCGTCGGCACCAGGAAAGACCCGCTGGGCGAGGACCCGGCGGATGTCCTCATCGGGGACCGGATCGCCGATCGAGTGACCGGCCCCGACGGTGAGCACGCGGACGATGTCGGCGAGTTCGGTCTCGGTGAGCTCGGCTCGCAGGAGGGCCGGGGCGAGTAGATCGGGACGTGGGCGACCGGGGGATCCACCTGCCGTGAGCCAACCCCGCAACGACCGCAACCTGAACCCGGTCACACCTCCATCATCCGACCGAATCCCGGTGGCTGCGGGGCTCGCGCACAGAGTTCCGCCAGACCTAGCGAGAGTTCATCTGGACTGCAGAGCCGACAGCCTGCGGGACCGTTGGACCGCTGGATCACCGTCCCGCTGACCCGTATCGCCTGTCCGTCAGTAGTCGATGACGGCCCGGGTGGTCTGTCGCGGAGGTGGATGCCCGGGCCGTCCCGCGCCGGCTCTTTGTCGGCGTCCGCCTGGGGAGTGCTGGCCACGTTCGAGCGTGGTCAACACTCCCCAGTTCAGTCTCGAGGCCCCGAGAGCCCCCAGCGCGATGGCGCTTAGCCGCGCAGCGGGGCAAGTAGTCCCATCCGGTCCTTGACCCGGGCCATGGTGGCTGCCGAGACCGCCCCGGCCCGTTCCGCGCCGGCCGCGAGGATCCGGTCCAGCTCCGCAGGGTCGGCGAGCAGCTCGGCCATCCGCCGCTGGAACGGTTCGACCGCCGCGACGACCGCCTCGGCGACCTGGGTCTTCAGCGCGCCGTAGCCCTGACCGGCATACCCCTGCTCGAGGACCGGCACCGGCACTCCGGTGAGGGCCGACTGGATGACCAGGAGGTTGGAGACGCCCGGCTTGGTCTCCGGGTCGTAGCGAATGTCCATCTCGGCGTCGGTCACCGCGGACTTGATCTTCTTGGTGATCCGCTTCGGGTCGTCGGAGAGCCAGACCACCCCGGCGTCGGGGGAGTTGCTGCCGGACATCTTCGAACTCGGGTCGGACAATTCCATGATCTTGGCGGTGTCCTTGAGGATGTGCGGCTCGGGCACGACGAGGGTCTCGCCGTAGCGCTGGTTGAACCGCATTGCCAGGTCGCGGGTGATCTCCAGGTGCTGGCGCTGGTCCTCGCCGACCGGCACCCGGTCGGCGTCGTAGATGAGGATGTCGGCCGCCATGAGCATCGGATAGGTGAAGAGCCCGACGTTGGCCTGCTGGCCCTTGGCGGTCTTGTCCTTGAACTGGGTCATCCGGCTGGCCTCGCCGAAGGCGGTGAGGCAACTCATCACCCAGCCGAGCTCGGCGTGCTGGGGCAGATGGCTCTGGCAGAACACCGCCGAACGCTCCGGGTCGACGCCGGCCGCGATGAACTGCGCCGCGGTGACCCGGGTGCGTCGGCGCAGCACCTCGGGGTCGGTCGGGACGGTGAGGGCGTGCAGGTCGGCGACGAAGTAGAAGGCGTCGTAGGCATCCTGCAACTCCACCCAGTTGACCAGGGCGCCGACGTAGTTGCCGATGTGCAGGCTGTCGCTCGTTGGCTGCATGCCCGAGAGGCTGCGCGGTCGCGACCGAGGGGGGATCCCCGGTCCGGCAGCGGGTATGCCGCCCGCCTGGGTGTTCATCTCGACTCCTTCGCTGTTCCTGCCCCGGCACGACGAACGCCGCCCCTGGGGCGGCGTTGGGTGGGGTTGCTTCGTCGGGCGCCGCCGGTTATGCGCAGCGCCACCAGCCCGTGCGGGTCGTCGAAGCCATGGCCGAAGGATATCAGCCGGGCTATGCCGCGATAGCTCATCGGGTGCCCGGCGGCGGGGGCCTCGGTGAGCCTCCCGGCGGTGTCCGGCCCTCGGCCCGGCCGGCCGGGGAGGCGGACAGCACAGCGCCCCGAACCTTCGCGGCCCGGGGCGCTGTGGCCTGTGGGAGAGGTATGCCGCGGGCTCACGCGGGGCGAGCCGCGCGGCATACCTCGTGGGGGTGGGTCAGTGCACGATCGCCTTCTCGGCACCGGCACCGGTGAGGGAGCGGACCTCCATCTCGGCGTACTTCGCGGCGTTGTGCTCCTTGGACGTGACCGAGCCCAGCCAGCCGAGGAAGAACGACAGCGGGACCGTGATGATGCCCGGGTTGTTCAGCGGGAACCACGCGAAGCTGGCGTCCGGGAACATCGCCGAGGCCAACCGGGCGCCGCCGATCGGCGTCGAGACCGTGGGGCTGAAGATGATGAGCGTGAGGGCGCTGACGAGGCCGCCGTACATGCTCCACAAGGCGCCACGGGTGGTGAAGCCCTTCCAGAACAGCGAGTAGAGGATCGTCGGCAGGTTGGCGCTCGCGGCGACCGCGAAGGCCAGGGCGACGAGGAACGCGATGTTCTGGCCGTTGGCGAAGATGCCGCCGATGATGGCGAGGATGCCGATGACGACGGCGGCGCGACGGGCCACCTTGACCTCTTCGTCGGGGCTCACGGTGCCGCGCTTGATGACCTGAGCGTAGACATCGTGGGCGAAGGACGCCGAGGCCGTGATCGTCAGGCCGGCGACGACCGCGAGGATGGTCGCGAAGGCCACGGCGGAGATGACGCCGAGGAGCAACTCGCCACCGAGGTGGAAGGCGAGCAGCGGAGCGGCGGAGTTCTGGCCACCGGGGGCCTTCTTGATCGAGTCGGCGCCGACGAGAGCGGCCGCGCCGTAGCCCAGGACCAGGGTGAACAGGTAGAAGAGGCCGATGAGCCAGATGGCCCAGACCACGGAGCGGCGGGCCTCCTTGGAGCTCGGCACCGTGTAGAAGCGCATGAGCACGTGCGGCAGACCCGCGGTGCCCAGGACGATGGCGATCGACAGCGAGATGAAGTCGATCTTGTTCTTGTAGAGGATGCCGCCGAACAGGATGTTCTCGTTCTTGGCGGTGGCGATGGCCGCATCGAACATGCTCGACAGGTTGAAGCCGTACTTGGCGCCGACCCACAGCGTCATGACACCGGCGCCGAGGATGAGCAGGGCGGCCTTGATGATCTGCACCCAGGTCGTGCCCTTCATGCCACCGATGAGGACGTAGGCGATCATCAGCGCGCCGACGACGGCGATGACGACGCTCTGTCCGCCGCGGTCGGTGATGCCCAGGAGCAGGGCGACCAGACCACCGGCACCGGCCATCTGGGCCAGCAGGTAGAAGGCCGAGACGGCCAAGGTGGTGACCGCGGCCGCGGTGCGGATCGGCCGCTGCTGGAGCCGGAAGCTCAACACGTCGGCCATGGTGAAGCGGCCGGTGTTGCGCAGCAGTTCGGCGACGAGCAGCAGGGCGACGAGCCAGGCGACGAGGTAGCCGATGGAGAAGAGGAAGCCGTCGTAGCCGTTGACCGCGATGGAACCGGCAATACCGAGGAAGGACGCAGCCGACAGGTAGTCGCCGGTGATGGCGATGCCGTTCTGGCGTCCGGAGAAGGCGCGGCCACCGGCGTAGTAGTCGGCCGCCGTCGTGTTCTGCTTCGACACCCTGATGACGATGGCGAGAGTGACGAGCACGAAGACGAGGAAGATCGAGATGTTGAGCGTGACGTTGCCGACCATGTCAGACCTCGCCCCTTTCCATGTGCGCGGCGAGCTCGGCGGCGGCGGGGTCCAACTCCCGGTCCGCCCACCGGGCGTAGATCATCGTGATGACGAAGGTCGACACGAACTGCCCGAGCCCCAGGACCAGTCCCCAGGTGATCTGGCCGACGATCTTGGTGTTCATGAATCCGGTCGCGTAGGAAGCGAGCAGGACGTAGAGGAAGTACCAGGCCAGGAAGGCGCCGGTCATGGGGAACACGAAGTTGCGGAACTTCTTCCGCAGCGCTGCGAACTCTTGCGAGTTCTGCACGGCGATGTACCTCGCCGCCCGCTCCTCGCTGATGTCGTCGTGGCTACTCAACGCTGAACCTCCGATGGGGCAGGCCTGCGAAAGGGCTCCGCAGTGTCGTGGGTCACACTGTGGAGGCGTCGTTCGTGCCTGACTAGTCGCCGCGCGCCCGATGGGTGGGGCGCTCGCCCAACGGTCGGGCCTGTCCGCCCAACGGTCCGCCCACCGGCGAAGGCCCCGGCCGTTGCGCTAGTCCCCGGCCGGACGCACCCGCGCGGGGACCTCCTCGGGCGCGTGCAGCCGGACCATGGCCCTGGCGGCGTTGGCCGGCACCGATCGGGGGGTCGCCAGCGAGACGACGACCGCCGTGGCGAAGGCGAGCGGCATGGTCCACGCCGCCGGCTGGGCGAGCAGGACCGGCAGCCACCCGCCGGTCCCGCGGCCGACCCCGAGGAAGGTCGCCACCGTTGCTCCGACGGCCAGCGCCCCACCGACGACGAGCCCTGCGGCAGCCCCCGCGACCGACAACCGCCGCCACCACACCCCGAGGATGAGCAGCGGGCAGAACGTCGATGCCGCGATGGCGAAGGCCATTCCGACGGTGTCGGCGAGGGTGACGCTGGGAGCCAGCCAGGAGGCGGCATACGGCAGGAGGATTGCGACGACCGAGGCGAGCCGGAAGCTATGCGTGCGGGGCAGGTCGCCGCCCAGACGACGGTTCATCGCACCGGAGAAGAGGTCCTGGTCGATGACCCCGGCCACCGAGACGGTCAGGCCGCTGGCCGTCGAGAGGAAGGCGGCGAAGGCACCGCCGGCGAGGATCGCGGACAGCAGATCGCCCAGCCATCCGGGGGCCATCGCCGTCGGCAGCAGCAGGACGACCGAGTCGGCCCGGGTGCCCGGCGGCAGGCTCGGGACATAGATCCGCCCGAGCATCCCGAGCACCGGAGGGAAGAGGTAGAACGCTCCGAGCAGCCCGATGACGATGACCGTCGTGCGGCGGGCAGCCCGCCCATCCGGGTTGGTGTAGAAGCGCACGAGGACGTGCGGCAACCCCATCGTCCCGAAGCAGAGTGCCAGCAGCGTCGAGTAGGTCGCGTAGATCGGGTGCTCCCGCGTGGGATATGCCGGGAGCGCACCGGCGAAGGGGCCGCCCGGGTCGGTGACCCGCGGCAACGGCTGCCCGCCCCGCAGCCACAGCCAGGCCAGCACGAAGGCGGGGATGGCGATGGCAGCCAGCTTGATCCAGTACTGCATGGCTTGGACGAGGGTGATCGAGCGCATCCCGCCGGCGGCGACGCTGGCCAGCACAACGGCGGCGACGACGAGGCTGCCGATCGCGGGGGAGGCCCCGGTGACCGTCTGCAGGGCCAGCCCCGCGCCCTGGAATTGGGGCAGCAGGTAGAGCCAGCCGATCCCGACGACGAGCAGGCTGGCCACCCGCCGGACCCGTCGCGAGGCCAGTCGGGCCTCGGCAAAGTCCGGGATCGTGTAGGCCCCCGATCGGCGCAGCGGTGCGGCGACCAGGACGAGCAGGACGAGATAGCCCAGGGTGTATCCCACGGGCAGCCACAGCATGTGGGTACCCAGGGAGTAGACGATCCCGGCGACGCCGAGGAAGCTCGCCGCGGAGAGGTACTCGCCACCGATCGCCGAGGCGTTCCATCCCGCGGTAACGGTGCGCCCCGCGACGTAGAAGTCGCTCGTCGTCCGGGACAGCCGCAGCCCGAGGGCGCCCACCGCCACGGTCGCGAGGCAGACCAGGACGATGGCCGCCAGCCCCCAGCCGGACCCGACCGGACCCATCAGCGGCCGGCCATGAGGTCGGTGAAGTCACGCTCGATGCGCTCGGCCAAGTGCACATGCATCCGCGCCGCGGCCAGGATGAGCGGATAGGCACCGACGCCTGCGACGAGCCACAGCACGGGGACCGGCCCGACGGTGGCCGCGACGAGGTTCGGCAGCAGCAGGAAGGCGGCCGGCAGCCCGACGAGGATGCCGCCGACGCCCAGGAGGATCGCCAGCGCGAGCCGCAGTTGGGCGCGCAGCAGGGCGGTGAGGTAGATCTCGCCGAGTCCGGTCTGTTCGGTCAACTCGACGGCGTCGGGCCGCTTCTCCGACCTGCGTCGGGCGTCCCGTCGCGGGGAGGCCACCCGGACCCGCTTGGGGGGTGGATCGCCGTGGCCGCCCGAGGGATCGGCCGGGCGGTCGGCGCGAGGCTCGCCGAGACCGGGCGGGGTCACCGGGCGGCCGAGCGGATCAACCGGTCACGCAAGGCCCGGGTATGCCGCCGACTCACCTCGAGCGCGATGTCCTCACCGAGGCTGACCTTGCACCGCCCGCCCTGGACGGTGACCGCGGTGATGTGCCCGGTCGAGACGAGGGTGGACCGGTGGATCCGGACGAATCCGTGTTCACCCCAACGCTCCTCGAGGGCGTTGAGGGACACCCTGACCAGGTGCGAGCCCTTGTCGGTGTGCAGCCGCGCGTAATCCCCCTGAGCCTGGGCATAGAGGATCTGGCTGCGCTGCACGAAGGTGGTCACCCCACCGAGCTCGACCGGGATCGTCTCGTCCGCGGGCGCCTCCGGGGCGGCAGGGGCGACCGGGCGCGACTCGGCGCGCTGGGCCACGACGCGACGCACCGCCTCGGCCAGCCGCTCCGCGCGCACCGGCTTCATGACGTAGTCGGTCACCTCGAGCTCGAAGGCGGTCACCGCGTGTTCGTCGTATGCCGTGACGAAGACGACCTGGGGCCGGTCGGCGAACCGGGCCAGCACCTTCGCCAACGCCAGCCCGTCCAGACCGGGCATGGAGATGTCGGTGAAGATGACGTCGACCGGATGCTCGTCGAGGGCCTTGAGCGCCTCGGTCCCGGAGCCGGCAGTGTGTATCTCCCCGATCCGCTCGTCCTTGCCCAACAGCCAGGCCAGCTCGGCCAGGGTGGGGGCTTCGTCGTCGACGAGCAGGGCCCGCAGCGTCGGGGGCGTCGACGTGCTCATGAACGCTCAGGATAGGGCGCGGGGGCGCGCGGGCGGCATACCTCTTCCGGGATGCGGCCGGACCCGCCGGACTATCCGTCCGAGCGGACTCCGGGCGCGAACTTCGGGACCCGGAAGGTGACCTTGGTTCCGGCCCCCGGGGCGGTCTCCACGACGAGGCCGTGTTCGTCGCCATAGGCCTGACGCAGCCGGGCGTCGACGTTGCCCAACCCGACGCTGTCCCGGGAACTCTCCCCGGCGAGAACGGCCCGGATCGTCTCCGGGTCGCTTCCGGCGCCGTCGTCCTCGATGGTGATTTCGGCGGTCGCGCCGACGTCCGACGCGGTGATCGACACGTGCCCGACGCCGGCCTTGTGCTCGATTCCGTGTCGGACCGCGTTCTCGACCAACGGTTGAATGGCCAGGAAGGGCACCGCGACCGGCAACACCTCCGGGGCGATCGTCAACGACACGACCAACCGGTCCCCGAACCGGGCCTTCTCCAGGGCGAGGTAGCGCTCGATGTTCTGCAACTCGTCGCGCAGGGTGGTGTAGGCCCCGCCACGGCGCAGTGCGTAGCGGGTGAAGTCGGCGAACTCCAGGAGCAGTTCCCGGGCCCGGTCCGGGTCGGTCCGCACGAACGAGGCGATCGCGGCCAGGCAGTTGTAGATGAAGTGCGGGGAGATCTGCGCGCGCAGCGCCCGCAACTCGGCCTCCATGACCCGGGTGCGCTGGCGGCCCAGCTCGGCCAACTCGATCTGCGTGGAGATCCACCCGGCGAGTTCCTCGGTCGCGCGGACCAGCCCGGTCGAGGTCGTCCGTCCGTATGCCGCGAGCGCCGCCACCACCCGGTCGTCGGCGACGATCGGGGCGATGATCCCCGAACGGATCGAGCAGTCGGGGTCCGAGCAGGTGATCTGTTCGGGGGTCAACA
>CAZNLX010000061.1:0-8736 GCA_964573925.1 uncultured Intrasporangiaceae bacterium | reverse complement strand
GGCGACTTCCCGGCCGTCCTTGTGACGGCCAGCACCAACGACTCCCGGGTGTTGGTCACCGAGCCGGCCAAGTGGGTCGCCCGGTTGCGGGAGCGGGTCACCGATGACCCGGTGCGCCGGCCGATCCTCCTGCGCACTCAACTCACGGCCGGGCACGGTGGCCGGTCCGGCCGATACCAGGCCTGGCGGGATATCGCCTGGGAATGGTCTGTCGTCCTCGACCTGCTGGGCGCTGCCGATCAGGGCTGAGCCGGGTGCCCGAAGATCCCCCGGGCGCACAGCTCCGTGGTGAGCACGGTGGCCAGGGTCGCCACGAGCAGCAGGGCCAGGAGCACCACGAGTTGGACCGCGGCCGCCGCCAGCGGGGTGGCTCCACCCAGCAGCATGCCGACGAAGGTGCCGGGCAGGGTGACCAGGCCGACCGTTCGGGTCTGATCCAACCCGGGCACCAGGGCCAGCCCAGCGTCGTCCCGGGCCACGAGAAGCCGGGCCTCCCGCTCCCGAAATCCCAATGCCAGGGCTGCCTCGACCTCACCGTATCGGGCCGTCAGCGCGTCCCGGACCCGCTGGCCCGCCAAGCTCGTCGCCGTCATCGCCCCACCGACGAGAATCCCGACGACCGGCACGACGGCGATCGGCACGAACGGCACGACACCGGTCCCCACGAGGACTGCGGCGACCGGGATGGCGCCGGCGCAGACCGGCAGGAAACCCCACCACCAGGCCTGTGACGGCGGCGGAGCCACCCGGCGTCCGGCGGTGACCGCGGCCACCGTGGTCATCAGCCCGGTGAAGGCGGCGGTGAGCCACCACGACCCGAGCACCGCGGCGATGACCGAGCCGACCACGGCCAGTTGGGCAGTGGCGCGCACCGCGGCGGTGAGCTGAGCCCGGGCCAGACGCAGACCGCCCCAGCGGGTCACCAGGGCCGCCTGGCCGACGAGCACCGCCAGGACGATGAGCAGGCGGACGAGGTCACCGGTGGAGTCCACGGTGACCAGACCCTGGGCCGGCACGTGCATGGCCAGATCCTCGCAGCCCGCGAGGTTCACCGGGGCGCCGATCACCTGGCATGGACGCCGCGGGGTGCTCGTCGGTGCTCCCGCCTAGACTTTGCCCCGTGATGAACCGGACCGACCTGCGCGGCTCACGCCTGTCGCGGCGCACTCTGCGTGAGGTGCTCCCACGGGCCGAGTTCGACGTGGCCGCCGCCGCCGAAGCGGTGCGCCCCGTCGTGCAGGACGTCGCGCATCGTGGGGCAGCCGCGCTGCGTGAGTTGTCCGCGCGCTACGACGGAGTCGTCCCGGACCGGATCCGGGTGCCGGCGCAGGTGCTTGCCGCGGCCCTTGCGCAACTCGACCCGAGTCTGCGAGCCGCCCTCGAGGAGTCGATCCGCCGGGCCCGGGCCGTGCACGCCGATCAGCGGCGCTGCGAGGTGACCACCCGGGTCGTCCCCGGCGGGACGGTCACCGAACGGTGGGTGCCGGTCGACCGGGTCGGGCTCTACGTGCCCGGTGGCCTCGCGGTCTATCCGTCCAGCGTCGTCATGAATGTCGTTCCCGCCCAGGAGGCCGGCGTCGGTTCGTTGGCGGTGACCAGCCCGCCGCAACGGGAGAACGTCGGGGTCTTCGCCGGCTACCCCAACCCGACGATCCTGGCCACCTGCGCGCTGCTCGGCGTCGATGAGGTGTATGCCGCCGGCGGCGCCCAGGCCATTGCGATGCTCGCCTACGGCTTCGAGGAGACGATGACCGGGCCGGACGGTGCGGAGGTGACTCAGATCTGCGAGCCGGTCTCGCTGGTCACCGGACCCGGCTCGATCTGGGTCACGGCGGCGAAACGACTCGTCCAGGGGTTGGTCGGCATCGACGCCGAGGCCGGTCCGACCGAGATCGCGATCCTCGCCGACGACAGCGCCGACCCCGAGCACGTGGCCGCCGACCTGGTCAGCCAGGCCGAACACGACCCGCTGGCTGCCTCGGTCCTCGTCACCGACAGCGAGGCGCTCGCTGACGCGGTCGAGCTGGCCCTGGCTCGCCGGGTGCCGGACGCCAAGCACGGTGAGCGGATCCGCGAGGCGCTGACCGGGCGACAGTCGCGGATCGTCCTGGTCGATGACCTCGACGTCGGCGTGCTCGTCTGCGACGTCTACGCTGCCGAACACCTGGAGATTCAGACCCGGGACGCCGACATCGTCGCCGCCCGGATCCGCAACGCGGGGGCAATCTTCGTCGGCCCCTGGTCCCCAGTCAGCCTCGGGGACTACGCCGCGGGGTCCAACCACGTGCTGCCCACCGCCGGTTCGGCAGCCCACTCCAGCGGCCTGTCGGTCCAGTCCTTCCTGCGCGGCATCCACGTCGTCACCTATGACGAGGCGGCGCTGCGAGAGGTCGCCCACCACGTCGTCGCCCTCGCCCAGGCCGAGGACCTGCCCGGTCACGGTCAGGCCGTCACGGCGCGTTTCGGCGACGAGGTGCCCCAGCCATGACCGCCCCCACCCAGAGCGTGGCCGAGCGGGTCGCGCGGCTGCTGCGCGAGGATCTCCGCGGCCAGACGGTATACGGGGCTCCGCAGTTGGACGTCCCGGTCCGGCTCAATACCAACGAGAACTCGTATGCCGTGCCCGCCGACGTCGTCGCGGCGATCACCGAGGCGGTGGCGGCGTGCGCGAGCGAGCTGAACCGCTACCCGGATCGGGAGTTCACCGCGCTGCGTGAGGACCTCGCGGCCTGGTTGGTCGACCAGACCGGGATCCCTGTGTCGGCCGAGCAGGTGTGGGCGGGCAACGGCTCCAACGAGGTGTTGCAGCACGTCGTCCAAGCCTTTGCCGGGCCGGGTCGAGTGGCCCTGGGCTTCACCCCGGCCTATTCGATGCACCCGATCATCAGCCGCACCATGGGCTCGACCTGGGTCGACGGGCACCGTGGTGGGCCGAACGACCCGTTCGAGCTGGCCGCGACCGATGTCGTGGACCAGGTCCGCGCCACGGCCCCGCACGTGGTCTTCCTGTGTTCGCCGAACAACCCCACCGGAACGGCACTCGACCTGCAGGTGGTGCGCGCGGTGCTCGACGCCGCGCCCGACACGGTCGTCGTCGTCGACGAGGCGTATGCCGAGTTCGCCCGCCCCGGGACCCCGTCGGCGCTGAGCCTGCTCGCGGCATACCCGCAGCTCGTCGTGACCCGGACCATGAGCAAGGCGTTCGCGCTCGCGGGGGGCCGGCTGGGCTATCTCGTCGCGGCCCCGGAACTCATCGACGCCCTGCGCTTGGTCCGGATGCCCTACCACCTGTCCAGTCCCACCCAGGCAATCGCTCGGGCGGCCCTGGCCCACCGGGCCAGCCTGCTCGCCGAGGTCGAAGCCATCAAGTCCCAACGCGACCGGATCGTGGACACCCTTGCCGCACTAGGGTTCCCGCCGGTCGCCAGCGATGCCAACTTCGTCCTCTACGGCGGGCTGGCCGACGCCGCCCGGACCTGGTCGGCCCTGCTGACGCGGGGGGTCCTCGTCCGCGACGTCGGGATCTCCCATCACCTGCGGGTCACCGCGGGAACCCCCGAGGAGACCACCGCCTTCCTCGACGCGATGGCCGCCCTGCCCGCCGACCACCGGCTCGTCGCCCCGAGCCCCACCCGAGGAGCCCCCGCATGAGCGACCCGTCCAGCCGTCGCGCGACCGTCCGGCGCGCCACGAGCGAGTCCGCCGTCGAACTCACCGTCGATCTCGACGGCACCGGGCGCAGCAGCGTCTCGACCGGCGTCGGCTTCTACGACCACATGCTTGCCTCATGGGCCAAGCACGCGCTCATCGATCTCGACGTTTCCGCCACCGGCGACGTGCACGTCGACGCCCACCACACCGTCGAAGACGTCGCCATCTGTCTGGGCGACGCGCTGCGCGAGGCGCTGGGCGACAAGCGGGGGATCAGCCGGTTCGGTGACGCCCTCGTGCCGCTGGACGAGGCCCTCGTCCAGGCGGTCGTCGACGTGGCCGGTCGGCCCTACTGCGTCCACACCGGTGAACCGGCCGGGCAGGAGTACGTCGTCATCGGCGGCAACTACGTCGGCTCGCTGACCAGGCACGTTTTCGAGACCTTGGCCCACCGCGCGGGGATCGCCCTGCACGTGCGGGTCCTCGACGGGCGCGACCCGCATCACGTCGTCGAGGCCCAGTTCAAGGCCGTCGCCCGGGCGCTGCGGGCCGCGATCGAGCGCGATCCGCGCGTCGACGGCATACCCAGTGCGAAGGGGACGCTCTCGCAGTGACCGGCGATCCGGGACAGGGCACCGGCGCGGCCGCGACGCCCCGCTCGGGCCGGGGCCTGCTCCTGCTCCACGCGCCGGCCCCCCGCGTGCGGGAATGGGTGGCGACCGGGTTGGGTGCCTCGGTCGTCGTGCCCTTCCCGGGCGGCTGGACCGCGGTCGTCCCGCAGACCCCCCGCACGTATGCCGCCCCGCCGTTCGACGACGCCCTGGCCGTCCTGCTGGGCCGGCCGGTGCGCCGACGCCTGCTCCCCACGATCGGAGTGGCCCTGTTGGGCGAGCGCCTCGTCCTGGGGCTGGTCCCGGCGGTGCTGCGCCCGCGCCGAACCTGGCTCGTCTGGGAGCCTGGCACCGGCCTGGTCCGCCCGGCCGGACTCCCACCGGCCACCGTCGCCGTCCTTGCCGCCGTGGCTGGAGCACGCGAGCGCCGCGAGCGGGTGGCGGGGGTGCTCGGCGACGGGCGCGGCGACGCCGCCGGGGTGCTCCGCGAGGTCTTTGCGGTGCTCGAGCTGCCCGGCGCCGAGATCGCCATCGGGTCCACGCTGGCCGCGGGCGAGCCGGATGCGGTCCTCGTCGAGCCGTCACGAGAGGATGTCGGAAGGTTCGACCGGACCGTCCACGAGGTCCGGCGTTGGCGTGAGGAAGTCGAGGGCAACCCATGAGCCCGACGGTCGTCGTGTTCGACTACGGCAGCGGCAACGTCCGCTCGGCCGTGCGGGCCCTGCAACGGGTCGGCGCCGAGGTGACCCTCACCGCCGACGCCGCGGCCGCGCTGGCCGCCGACGGGCTGTTCGTTCCCGGTGTCGGCAACTTCCACGCCTGCGTGGCGGGGCTGCGAGCTGCCGACGGCCCCCGGATCATCGACCTGCGCCTGGCCGGTGGGCGTCCGGTCCTCGGGGTTTGCGTCGGGATGCAGGTGCTCTTCGACGGTTCGACCGAGCCGGCGCAGCACCCCGAGGAGGGCCTCGGGGAGTGGCCCGGGGTCGTGGACCGCCTGCCCGCGGCCGTCGTCCCACACATGGGCTGGTCGCCGGTGCGGGTCGCGCCGGGGTCGGCGCTGTTCGCGGGCGTGCAGTCCCAGCGGTTCTACTTCGTCCACTCGTATGCCGTCCAGACCTGGACGCTCGAGCCGCACGGCCCGTTCGCCCCGCGAGCCCCGAAGGTCACCTGGTCGCAGCACGGTGGGCCCTTCGTCGCCGCGGTCGAGAACGGGCCCCTGTCGGCCACGCAATTCCATCCCGAGAAGTCCGGCGACGCCGGCATGACCCTGCTGGAGAACTGGGTGAGGTCCCTATGAACGCTGCCGCGACCCCGCGTCCGCGCAGGCGCGCCAACTCGTCCCGGACGAGCGGCCGGCGCCGGACCTCGGGAACCCCGCGCTGGTATCCGACGCGGCGCCGGCGCCGCCCCGGGCTGGCCTCCACGGTAGGTACGGCCCTGGGCACCCTCGCGGTGTCCACGTTGCTCAATCTGTCCTGGCCCGCCCGGATCGGGTTGCTCGTGCTCGCCCTCGTCCTCGGCCTGGGCTACATGCTCTGGAAGCACCGGGCCGAGATCGCGGCGGGTGCCACCGAGCCCGACCCGCCGGCCACCCTGACCGACTCGGCCGGGCCGGCCGGGCCGGGCGGGTCCGTCCAACCCGGCGGCCCACAGGATGCCTCACTCGCCCGCCCCAGCACCCCGGAGAACCCCGCATGAGCCAACTGCCCAGACTTCAGCTGTTGCCCGCCGTCGACATCTCCGAGGGTGGTGCGGTCCAGCTTCAGCAGGGCGTCGCCGGTTCGGGATGGAAGTTCGGCGATCCCTGGCTGGCCGCCAAGCGCTGGCAGGACGAGGGGGCCGAGTGGATTCACCTCGTCGACCTCGACGCGGCCTTCGGGCGAGGCCACAACCGTGAGATCATCGCCGACATCGTCGGCCGGCTGGACCTTCACGTGGAACTTTCCGGTGGGATTCGGGACGCCGACTCCCTGGCCGTGGCGCTCGCGACCGGGTGCCGCCGGGTCAACGTCGGCACCGCGGCACTGGAGAACCCGGAGTGGACCGCCCGGGCCATCGCCGAGCACGGGGACCGGGTTGCCGTGGGCCTGGACGTCCGGGGCAGTCGGCTCGCTGCCCGTGGGTGGACCTCCGAGGGGGGTGACGTGTGGGAGACCCTCACCCGACTCGATGCCGAGGGGTGCTCACGCTATGTCGTCACCGACGTCACCAAGGACGGGATGCTCGCCGGTCCGAACCTTGCCCTGCTGCGGGAGGTGTGCGCCCGGACCGACCGCCCGGTGATCGCCTCGGGTGGGGTGTCCACCTTGGCGGACATCGAGGCGATTCGCGGACTGGTCCCCGAGGGCGTCGAGGGCGCGATCATCGGTTCGGCGCTCTACAAGGGCGCCTTCACCCTTCCGGACGCGCTCGACCTGGCCGGTCGGTCGTGACCGACCTCGGGTCCGCCGGAGGTCCCCCCGGCTGCGACGGCAGGGGCGGCTGCGGCGGCCATGGTCACGGCCACGAGGCCCACGAACACCAGCACGGCCACGGTCACGCTCACCGTGAGCACGGACATGATGACCACGACCACGATCACCACGATCACTCGCACGAAGGTCCGGTCGACTCCTCCGGCCTGCCCTGGGCGCACCGCTCGTTGTCGTCCTCGGGCTTCGAGGACGACACCGGCGAGGGGGACCCGGCCGTCCGGGCGGCGGCCGCGGCGGTCGCGGCATACCCGAGCAGCGCCGGTGAGCGGGAGTTGCTCGCGAAGGTGGCCACCGCGCGGTGGCTCGTCCCCATCGTTGCCTCCGGCGTCGACACCGAGGTGGTCGACGGGAGGCGCACCGACGGGCACGCCGAGATGGCCTTCGTCGCCCTCACCAGCCCGGACGGTCAGCGTGCCCTGCCGGTATTCAGCGGACTGGACACCCTGGCGGACTGGGATCCCGACGCCCGTCCTGTCCCGGTCACCGCCGACCGGGCCGCCCAGTCCGCGGTGGCTGAGGGCTGCGACACGATGCTGCTCGACCTGGGCGCGCCGCACGCGGTCGCGCTGCGGCCGAGCATGGTGTGGGCCTTGGCGATGGCCCGTGAATGGCTTCCCGCCCACGAGGACCCCATCGTCCAACGCGGCGTGACCGAGGCGGTCGTCCTCGAAGCCGATGTCGAGTCGGTGGACCTCAGCGACGGGCAACCGGCAGCCTCGGGCGTCCTGCGGATCGCGCTGGCCTTGCGGCCCGGGCTGGCCGCCGAGGAGGTCTCGGCCCTGGCCACGCGGATCGGCGAACGGATCGCCTCCGACGGGGAGTTGCGAGCCCGGATCGACGGCGTGGCCTTCGCTGTGCGGGCCGCGCCCGCCTCCGGCGGGTGACGGCCGCGGGCGCCCACGGGCCCGGAACGCCGCAGCCGCGGCAGACGTTCGAGCTTTCGGCCCGGCACTCGTCCGGGCCGCACGGACGGGGCTTCCCCGGCCGACAGGAGGGACGAGGATGACGACGGTGCCCGTCGTGACCGACACGAGCGGCGACGCCCAGCGCCGCCAAGGCCTGCGCCGGATGCGGATGGTGGCGCTCGGGCTGCTGCTCTTTGCAGCGGTGGTTTATCTGCTGACCCTGGGCCGGGATGGGTTCTGGGGGTTCGTCAACGCCGGCGCCGAAGCGTCGATGGTCGGCGCGATGGCCGACTGGTTCGCGGTGACCGCGCTCTTTCGTCATCCGCTCGGACTGCCGATCCCGCACACCGCGCTCATCCCCAAGAAGAAGGACATGCTGGCCCGCAGCCTGCAGGACTTCATGGGGGACAACTTCCTGCGTGAGGACATCATCCGCGACCGGGTGCTGGCCGCCCGGATCTCCCAACGGGCCGCGGGCTGGGCGCTGGTGCCCGCGAACACCCGCCGGGCGACCGACGAGGTTGTTGGGGTGGCCATCGCCGCCCTGCACCGGCTGCGCGACGACTCGGTCGCCGGGTTGCTCGACGAGGCCGTCCTGCCCCGCCTCCGTGAGGAACCCATCGCTCCAATTGCGGGGACCTTCCTCGGCGAGGTCGTGCGCGACCGCGCCCACCACGGGCTGGTCGATCTCGCGGTCCGCGAGGCACACCGGTGGCTGCTGGCCAATGAGGACACCTTTGCCGCGGTCCTGGGGGAGCGGGCCCCGTGGTGGGCCCCGCAGCGGGTCAACGAGGTGGTCATCAAGCGCCTGCACGTCGAGGCGATCGCCTGGGTCGAGGACATCCGGGACAACCCGAGCCACCATGCCCGGGTGGCCCTGGACGATCTGCTGGGTCAACTGGCGCAGGACCTCCAGAACGACCCCGAGACGATGGAGCGCGCCGAGCGGATCAAGGTGCGAGTGCTGGACCACCCCCAGTTGCTCGAGACCGCGACCTCGCTGTGGGCGGCCTTCCGCACCGCACTCA
The DNA here is from genome assembly GCA_964573925.1 of uncultured Intrasporangiaceae bacterium. Taxonomy (GTDB): domain Bacteria; phylum Actinomycetota; class Actinomycetes; order Actinomycetales; family Dermatophilaceae; genus Phosphoribacter. The sequence continues at coordinate 67 of CAZNLX010000061.1, read as the reverse complement.
TTCGCTCGCTCAGCGAGGATGCTTCGCCGTTGCGCGACCGGATCGAGGGACAACTGCGCTCCTTCGC
>CAZNLX010000060.1:3562-8935 GCA_964573925.1 uncultured Intrasporangiaceae bacterium | reverse complement strand
GGACTCGGTCCGGCCGCCTGGGACCTCGCCGGTGCCTTGGACACTCTCGGCGAGTTGGTCCGCCAGTGGGGCTGTCCGGAGGTCGTGCCGGCCTTCGTCGCGGGCTACCGCGCTGCGGGCGGGCCCGGGTCGGTGCAGCCGGGCCACCTGGCCGTGCGTGCTCTGGTGAGCGGCTGGCAGGCCACGGTGGGGTCGACCGTGCGAGGGGACTGGCTGGGTGCGGCGGCCGAGGCTCGCGTCCACCTGGAACGGGCACGGCACTGGGCCGCGGTCTGGGAGCGCCACGGTTCGCGCGGTGAGGCCGGGTCTGGGGGCCCGACCTCACCGCGGAGCCGGGGGCAGGTGCTTCCGGCCGCCGTACGGGGGGCGGCCTGATGGGTGCTCTCTCCCTCATCCATCAGGCCGACCTCGTCCGCGCCGTCGAGGTGGCCGCGCGCACGCTCGGCGGCGTGGCCGAGCGGCTTCCCGCCGCCGCTCTTGCTGGGGTCCTCTACACCGACTGGTATGCCGCGGCCGTCCCCACCGCAGGCCCCGTTGGCGCTGTGACGTCGGCCGTGGCAGACCGGCCCGGCCTCCCGCTGGCCGCGGTGCTACGCGCCGTTCACCCCGACGCCGAGCAGTGGCAGGCGGCGGTCGTGCTTCGCTCGGCCTTGCGCGGCACGGTCCTGGTGCGCCTCGCGGACGGCATACGGGCTCTGGCCAGGGGCGATGTCGCCCCCACGGCGGACCGCCACCTCGGTGCGATCCTGGAGCCCGGCGACCCGGTCCTGGTCCGGGTGCGGACCGGTGGGCTGGTCGAGGACGGTTGGTGGCGCACCTGGGGCGGTGGGTGCGCCGCCGGGCACCCGCCGGCCGCGCAGCTGACCCGGATCTACCTCGCGCCCCAGCCCGAGTCGATCCACGTCCTGCTGCCCGGAGTCCTGCGGATTCTGCGGGACCTCGGCTCACCCTGGCTGGTCAAGGTCGGGGCGCACCGGACGATGCTGGCTCGCCCTGACGGTGTCGTCGTCTACCTGCCCGACCCGGTGGCCGGCCTCGCGACGGGGACGTCCGGCCCGGTCGTGCAGCGGCTCGCCGACGCCGCGGCCGGCTTGGTCCGCGACGCGCGACCAGCGCTCACCGCGCCCGTCGCACCCGGCATCTCGTGGGTTCAGGACCCGGGCGACGGCTCGAGCTTCGGCGAGACGGTATGCCGGGTGCTTGCCCGCCCGCTGCTCGCCGCTCATCCCGCCCCGGACGCCGTGGCCGCGCCCCAACGACTGCTCCCGCTGCTGCAGGACGCACTGTCCGGCGCAGGCATCGACCCGAGGGCTCCGCACCTGCGACCCATCGCTCCGCACGCCGCATGACCCCCGAACGGGAAGGAGCCCCAGTGAACCCCAAGATTGCCACGGCCACTGGATCTGCTGCGATGGCGAGCGGATCTGCTCCGACGGCGACCCGGCGTTCCGAAACGCCTCCGGTCGACGCGGACGCGGCGGTGATCGCCGACCGGTGCCTGACCGCCCTGGTTGCGGCCCGGGTGGTCGACCCCGACTCCGGAGAGGCCGGGTGGCCGGCTTGGTCACTCACCGACCCTGCAACGCCCGCCCGGATGGCCCTCGACGACCTCAGTCTCTACAACGGCGACGCCGGGATCGCCTGGGCCTTGGGGTCGCTGGGCAGCGCGCTCGGCCGGCCGGATCTCGCCGAGACGGGACGGCGGGCGGCATACCGCGCTCTGTCCCATCCCGAGGCGATCCCGAGTGACGGCCTGCTGTCCGGGTGGGCGGGCGTGGCCCTTGCCGCCGCGGCCAACGGGCTCGACCCCGGCCAGATCGGCGGCCACCCGGCAGGGAGCGATCTCACCGACGGTGTCGCGGGGGTGCTGCTGGCCCAGGCGCGCACCGGGGGGCCGGTCGACCGGGAAGCAGTCCGGCTGCTGGCCCGCCGAGGGTTGCCCCAGGAGATCGGCTGGGCCTGGGCGGACCGCGATCCGGATGGGGCGCCTGCCTCGGATGCGGAGCCGCTCGGCTCCGCATCCGACGGCCACGCACCCGAGGTCCCCCTGCCCGCGCCGCTGCTCGGGCTCGCCCACGGTGCCAGTGGAGTCGCACTCGCGCTCGTCGAGGCGGCCGCCGCCGATCCCCGGCTCACCGCCGGGCTGGCCCTGGCCGTTGGCGGATTAGCTTGGGAGAGTGGGTGGTTCGAACCACTCCAAGGCTGGCCGGACCTGCGTGCCGACGGCGCGGAGTTCCCGGTGTGGTGGTGCCACGGTGCGGCTGGGATCACCGCGGTCCGGCTCCGGCTGCTCCAACTGGCCGACGGCGGAGTCGACCTCGGTATGCCGCGCGCCTCCCTGCGCGCCCAAGTCCACGCCGGCGTGCAGCTGTGCGGCGAGTACGTCGTGGGGGCGGTGGCGGCGGCCGAGGCCGGTGACCCTCCGGCCGGCGGACTGACCCTGTGCCATGGTCTTGGTGGGGCGCTCGACACCTTGGCGCTGGCCGCCGAGGTCACCGGCGACGACGGGCACCGGGCCCAGGCTGCCCAGGCGTTGGTGCGGGTGGCCGCCACGACGGGGGAGGACCCGATGGGCTGGCCGTGCGGCATACGTCAGGCGGGGTCCTCGAGCCTGTTCCTCGGACTGGCCGGGGTCGCGATGATCGCGGCCCGGCTGGCCTGGCCGGACGCCGGGGTGCCCTGTCCCTCGCTCTTGCGGTGATCCGGGGCGGGCGGGCGCTGGTCCGTCATGCGCTCAGGCCGCGGGCTGTGCGCTCGTCTACGATGACTCGTCGGACTGCTCCGCTGGGGCGGCCCGGGGAGGGCTCGCATAGTGGCCTAGTGCGGCGGTCTTGAAAACCGCTTGGCGGGCAACCGTCACGTGGGTTCGAATCCCACGCCCTCCGCTCTTGTCCTGAGTCGCGACATCCTTGACGGGGTGTCGCGGCTCAGGCTCTTTTGTGTGGGTTCGGGGTGGGTGTCGTGGGTGTCGCTATCGACGCGCTCACCGCCACTACTCACGCACTAACGAAATGACCGAAGTCAGGAGGACGTGCCGCGGAAGCAGCGGCACACTGCCCGGCGGGTGTGGCAGCGGCTGATCGCTGAGCACCAGGCAGCGGTGTAGGAGGTGACGGTGTCGCGGTACGTCGCCCGCCGCCGGGTCGAGCGGGATCTGGTCAGCAAGGACGTGTTCGTCCCGCAGGTCCACGCCCCGGGCGCGGAGGCTGAGGTCGACTTCGGCGAGTTCGAGACGACCCTGGCGGGCGTGGGCGTGAAGCTGTGGATGTTCGTCGCACTCGGGCAGGGCGTTCCACGTCGCGTACGGCACGCACGCAGGCGCAGGAGGCGTTCCTGCAGGGCCATGTCGAGGCGTTCGCCCACTTCGGTGGGGTTCCCGCCCGGGAGTGGAGTCGCGATGAGACCGTCATAGAGCGGCGTCCTATACAGCGAGACGGCCTCTTTACGTGGGAGGCGGAGGGCTTGCCACTGGAGTTCGCAGGACTCTTCGTGGCGATCTGGAGTTGAACTCGTCGACGGACCGCCCTGAATGAGTTCATCAAATTCCCGACTGAGGATCTGTAGTGAAGCGGTGTCGCAAACGAGATGATCGACAATGATCCCAGCGAAGTCTCCGTGCTCGGTGAGCTTGATAAGCGCTTCGCAAACGGGAGAGCCGGGCCTAGTCGGTTGGGCCTGCTTGAAGGAAAGTTCTCTAACGAAATCCTCGTATGACTGCTTGGACGCGGGGATGCGGAGCGCACCGCGCCCACCGGCCAGTCCCAATACGCCTGCATCTATCCGTGACCGGAGAAGAGGGTGCCTATCGAGAAGCTCACGAAGAGCATTCTCCGCGGCCTTTACGCTAGCTACATACCTCCATCCTAGATACACGCGCTGTGGGAATGGCTGTCTTCCGGCTTCCCAAGCATCCCGATCCCGTTGGAGCCTGGCAACCTGGGCTGGGGGAAGCATGACCTTATGCATCAGGAGGGCCACCGCTCGGCTAGATAGTTGGCGAGTTCCTGGAAGTCGTCCGCTTGGGCGGCCTCAACATGGGTCAACAGTGCGGGGGCGACGTAGTCCAGGGCATCGACCATGGCGCGTCGCCGGAAAGCTGCAAGTCCATGGACTCCGAGCCCGACAGGGAAAACACCAGCAATCTCTTGATCTGGGTCGAGATCGCTAGAGAAGCTCTCAAGCAGCTGAGCCGATGGGGCAAGAAGACGCTGCACGAAGAGAAGGATAAGAGTGGCTTCGTGAGCGGGTACGATAACCTGGGCCAAATGGGGGCGTCGATGACGTGCGGACATCAAGGCAGGAAACTCCTCCTTTACCTCCCGTTTCAGTACTGCAACGGGATCTCCAACGTCCAGACTGAGGTCGGCTGGTTGAACGGACCCGCCGAAGAATTTGAGTTTTCCGGAGTTTCCGGAGGTAGGATTGGTGATGGCGAGCAGTGCCACCCCATCTGAAGCGATCGGCAATAGGTTGACTGCGAGGCACGTCGCAGCCGCCGGGCGCGTGAGGACTCCCACCCTTGTGGCCGCGTAGTGTGAGTAGCGCGTCTCCTGCGTCGTGATGCTGAGGACGCCGTCGACTACGGCAGCCTTTCGGATAGCGACCAGGGGGCCATCGTACTCCTGGGAGCCATTCCGGACGATCCGTTGCCAATTGCTGTTGACTATCCTCTGGTCGTCGTCATCCAGGGGAATCATGCCGGGTTGAAGGGCTATGCGCGCTTGACCTGCGAAGTGAAGAACCTTGGGTTGGCTCATGTTATGACGCTCCTAGACGAAATTGTGGTGTAGGAGGTTTTCACTAAGCGCCTCAACTACGATGTTGTAACTGTCGCGTTTGCAAGGGGACGGACATTCGGCCAGGTTGATCTCGCGAATGAGTTGCGCGTGCCGCACCGAGCCCCACTGCGAGGAGTATGGCCCATCATAGATACTCCCGATCTTGGTCCCTGGCATGTCGCGTTTGAGGATGCAAAGCGCAATGTCGCCATTCGCCCTAATTGCGCTGACTAGCGGAGTTGTCGTGCAACGAGTATACGCCCGGGAACTATTGGTGTGGTGCGGGTCCGTCGCTTGGGGCGCCCGCCCGTCATTCTTCGTCCGTCGGGGCGGGTCGAGCTTCTCGAACGGGACGGCGAGGGTCGCGGCATACCCCTGGCTCGTGTCTCCCGCAGCGCTGCCCGGCGGCGTAGCCTCCAGCCCCATGGCTTCCGTTCTCCTGCTGCACTCGGCTCTTGGGCTCCGACCGGCGGTCCACGCCCTGGTTGATCACCTCCACGGCGCGGGCCACGAGATCATCGCCCCCGACCTGCTCGAGGGACGCACCTTCGCGGGCGGCGAGGCTGGGTATGCCGCGGCAGTGGCTCACATGCCG
>CAZNLX010000060.1:0-3552 GCA_964573925.1 uncultured Intrasporangiaceae bacterium | reverse complement strand
GATCGAGGAGCGAGCGGGCACGGCATACGCGAGCATGTCGGGTCCCCGGGTGGTGCTGGGCTTCTCCATGGGAGCCGGGATCGCGCAGGAGTTCGCGCAGACGCGGCCGGAGGTCGTGGGCGCGATCCTCTGCGGAGGTGGCGGGTTCTTCGACGGCTGGACCCCCGACTCGTGGCGCCCCGACGTCCCGCTTGCGCTGCACCACGCCGTCGAAGACCCGTGGGCCGACCCGGTCGAGGCGCGGCTGCTCGTCGACATCGCGGCCCGCGCCGGAGCCGACGTGTCGCACTACGTCTACCCCGGCAACGGTCACCTGTTCTTCGACCCTGGCCTGCCCGAGGAATACGACAGCGTGCTCGCCGACCTGTTGGCGACCCGGCTGCTGGGCTTCCTCAGCCGGTTCGCCTGACTCTCCGAACCGGACTTCCTCGGAGGGACTCGTCGGTTACTGGGGCGACGCAGCACGGCACAGGCAGAACGGGTGGCCCGCCGGATCGAGGAACACCCGGAACGTCGTCCCCGGCTGCTGTTCGTGTTTCGTCGCGCCCAGCTCCAGCACCGCCGACAGCCCCTCGGGGGCTACTCGACGGGTTGCTGCAACTCGGTCACCCAGGCATCCGGACGGTCCATCGGGGTCGACAGGTAGACCTCGCGGCACAGGCCGGCGGGTGACAGCCCGGCAGCCCCGCAGTACCGCATGAGCGTCTGCCACGACTGCGAGATCGTCGACATGTCGCCCTGGTGGACGAGGGTCACGGCGCGATCGACGGCCGGCAAGTTCGCCACGGCACCGCCCACCAGCCCCGCGGGCACGACGGTGCCGTCGACGACCGGCACCCCAACGCCCACCGTCATCGCGCCACCGGGCGCGCCGTCGTACCAGGCGACGCCTGGACCGGTCACCGGGACACCGGTGCCCGCTCCGGCCGCAGACATGAGCTGACCGAACATCGGCCCGACCACGCCACCGACGTCCGAGAGGTCCTCTACGGTCGCGGTGACGTGCAGCAGAGTCACCGCGGGTAGCGGCTTCTCGACGAACTGGTGGTCTGACATGAGGTTCTCCTCCTCGATCATTCGCAGGCGGCGTTCCACGGCGTCGAGCGCGGCCCGGTCGTCGGCGAGCTGCTGCTCGAGTTGGGCTCGCCGCATGAGGAGCATGGCCCGCAACTCGGCGGCCGAGATCTCGGCGTCGAGCACCGGACCGATCTGCGCGAGGGTGAAGCCGAGGCTCTTCAACGAGACGATCCGGTTGAGCCGTGCCAGTTGGGCGGGGGCGTAGTACCGGTAGCCGCTGTGCGGGTCGACGGTCGTCGGCACGAGCAGGCCCAGCGCGTCGTAATGCCGGAGCATCCGCACCGACACCTGACCGTGCATGGCGAACTGGCCGATGCTCAACATGGGCAGGCCTCCTGCGAGGGACATGTCACCGGGCGGTTCCCGGCGACGAGCGCCACTTCACCGCCTGACACGGTGTCAGAGTCAACTCCCCTGCGCGACCCGCACGTCCGGCGGGTATGCCGCCCGCCCAGCGCCTCCGCTCGGAGAGCGCCTTCGCCCGCCCAGCGCCTCGGCTCGGCGTCGCCCGGTAGCCTCGTCGACATGCCCGGAGCGAGCACTGCGCCGCCGCACCGGACCGGCCAGCGGCCCGGGATCGACCTGGGGCCCGGGATCGTCCTGGGCGGCGCGGCACTGTTCGTCACGGTCGCCGCCGCCGTCGCCTGGCTGGTGCCCCAGAGTTTCGGCGACCGACCGGCGACCTGCCTCACCGGCGCGGACGCCCGGTGCTTCTGCGAGGCGGTCACCGCCGGTCTCTTGCGTCAACCGGCCAACGCCCTGTCCAGTCTCGCCTTCTGCGTCGCCGCCGCCGTCGCGCTGCGTCCCGGTCAGCCGGGCGGGCCGGGCCAGCCAGACGGATCGAGGAAGGCATCGGGGACGGTGAGGACACGACATACCCCGGAGGACGTCCTCGCCCGGATCGCTGCTCTCGTCCTCCTCAGCCTCGGGGTGGCCAGCCTCACCTACCACGCCCAACTCAGCTTCGCCGGGCAGGTCCTCGACGTCCAGGGGATGTACCTGCTCGGCGCGTTGCTCGTCACCGGCGCGCTCTGGCGGCACGGCCGGATCAGCGCCTCCCGGGCCACGCTGCTGGCCGCCGCGCTCGTCGCCGCCCTGCTCGCCGGGCAGCTGGCCTTCCCGGACGCGCGACGGTGGCTCTTCGGTGTCGTCCTCGTCCCCGGGGTCGCGTTGGAGGCGAAGCTCGCGGGGCGCTCTCGCCCGCTGACGACCGCCGTGCTCACCCTGCTCGTCGGGTATGCCGTGTGGCTGGCCGACGATCGCGGCCTCTGGTGTGAGCCCGCGTCCTGGGTCCAGGGGCATGCCGTCTGGCATCTGCCGACTGCCGTGTCGGGAGGACTGCTTGTCCCGCACTACCGAGCCACTGCCACCGAAGCTGCGGTCCCCGCCGCTTCGGTTCCCGACGCCGCGGCCACCGAAGCCGAGGTCCCCCACGGGTCAAACTGAGCCGCAGCGTCGTTCGCGCCGACGGCCGATGCCCCCGAAACGACAGAGCGCCCCCGGCGCAATGCCGGGGGCGTGGGAGAACTGCCGCGCGAACAGGCTCAGACGTGACGTCCCATGACCATGTCGCGGCGGTCGTAGCGGAAGGTGCCGGCGCGCTGCGTGGTACGGCCGAACACGGGCAGATAGTAGATCCAGCTAGGCATGCGTGATGAACTTCGTTTCGTATCAAGGGGTTGCGCGCCTCCATGCGGGAGACTCGTTGTCCAGGATACCTGTTCGCCCACTCGGTCGCGAAATCGCCGCTGGATGAACAAACCCACACGACCGGCTGGGAATACCCGCGCGTGCGACGATGTGGGCATGTCCCCCATCGGTCCGCTCGACCTGCCCCGTCCGGCACCGCTGGTCCTGCGCGGGCGCACCTTTGATGCCGCGCGGCCGGCGGTCATGGCCATCGTCAACCGGACTCGGGACTCCTTCTATCACGGAAACCGGCATGCCGATCTGGACAGTGCCCTGGCCGCTCTTGACGCCGCGGTCGCCGCGGGGGCGGACATCATCGACATCGGTGGGGTTCGCGCCGGTGAGGAGGGCGAGCTCGTCACGGTCGAGATGGAGATCGAGCGGGTGGTGCCCTTCCTCGAGCGGGCGCGCGCGGCATACCCGGATGTCGTTCTCTCCCTGGACACGTGGCGTTCCGAGGTGGCGCGCGCGGCGGCCCCCGCGGGCGTCGATCTGGTCAACGACACCTGGGCCGGCTACGACCCGGATCTGCTCGCGACCGCCGTGCAGATCGGCGCGGGATACGTCATCTCGCACACCGGCGGTCGCCCGCCGCGGACCGATCCGGTCGACGTCACCTATGGGCCGGGGGAGTTCGACGTGGTCACCGATGTCGTGGAGACCCTCCGGCTCGGGGCGGCCCGCGCCGTCGCGGCCGGTATGCCGCCCGAGCGAGTTCTCGTCGACCCCACCCTGGACTTCGGCAAGACGACGACCCATTCGCTGCGGGTCCTGCGGCACACGGCT
>CAZNLX010000059.1:0-9152 GCA_964573925.1 uncultured Intrasporangiaceae bacterium | reverse complement strand
CAGGGGCAGACGCCGAGCCAGGGCCAGGGGTCGTCAGATCCCCATGGCCTCGTTGTCTCCGCCTCTGCGCCAACCGCCGCGCAGATCCCGGAAAGCCCGTCCAGATCGGCCAACCAGGCGGGGAGCGGGAGAGTGAGCCGCGACGTGCGCGGCTTCAGAGCGGGGAAGTCCACGTTTCGTGGTGACCAACCGCCCGAGGTGATCCAGTTCCGGATGACCTCGACGGCGTCATCGTGCCCGCGGACCGCGGTCCGGCGCGCCAACCACGAACGTCGCGGTGCGGACTGGCCGGCGGGTGCGAGCGCCAAGCCATCGAAGAGCCTGATGTCGCTCGGCCTGGTGGGGCCCAGTCGCAAGAGCGCCTGGACCAAGTCGTAGGGGCCGTAGCCGACGGTGCGGGCGGCCTGCACTCTCTTGGCGAGAACCTGAACTTCGAGGGTGCCGTCCGAGCGCGAGGGTGTGCTGAGGAGCTCGGTCAGCGGCCCGAGACGAGTCAGCGTCTCCTCGACCAGCCGATCGGTGAAGAGCAGATGCGCCGGCGGTCGCATCTCAAAGGTGTGCGTCTCGATGATCGGAGTCGACCAGTCGCCGCTGAATCTGTGGCTCGTGCTGGTGCGTTGGTATGAGCGAGTCCCGTTGCCGGTCTTCACCCACTGGTGCAGGAGGAAGGGGGTGCGGACCAGCGAGTACCAGTTCGGGTCCGGGGCGCTGGAGACGACCTCTCGGAGCCGGTGGAGGTCCCGGTGCGCGAACCTCACAACCAGGTCGAGGTATGCCGCCTCGCTCGTGATCCGGGACCAGGTTTCCTCGTCAGAGCGAGCCTCGTCGAGAGCGGCCTCGTTCGCGGCATACGGCGTGAAAGGGCCCGGCTGGAAGGGCTCCACGCGAAGGGACCACGGTGGCAGGCCGGCAGCGCTCGGGGCGCCGACGTCCGACCCCACGGCGGTCCGGCTTCCGAGGAGGGCCCGCGCCTTGGCAGCCAGGGCGGCATCGTCGCTGTCCATCGCCACGGTGAGCAAGGGCTCCCGGGCGGGGCTGTCCACTGGTGCCAAGTGTGAGAGCAGTGTGACCTTCTGCGCCTTCTCCGGTCGCGCGAGGATGACCAGACCGAGCTCGACGAGGTCCTCTTCCGTGAAGTCGGCGGCGAGCGCCATTTCGAGGAGCGGCTTGGTGACACTTCCCTGAACCGTGGGCAGGACGTGCAGGATCAGGGACGCTCGGTGCTTGATCTCCGCTGGCGTCGGGTCGAGGGCCTTGAGGAACTCTGCGAGAACTCGTTGGTTGTTGGCTCGGTCGTCACGACTCAGTGCGGAGAACGTGCCGTCGAGAAGGGGTTGGCGATCGACGAGGCCGGTGCTCACGGCATACCGGATGGCTGGCCCGACCGCCCAGCCTTCCTCGCGGAAACCCGCCCAGTCGAGCAGGGCGTTCGGGGTCGCTAGGCCGGCGACGAGAAGCTCGCTCAGGCTGCGGGTGCCGGCAAGACACTCGCTGAGAGTGAGGTTCTCACTCAGGTTGTATGCCGGCCTCGCAGTCCCCTCCTGGGCCGTCATGTCGACAAGGGGATGCCAGTCGCGCCTGTTGTCCGCCATTGCGTAGCTGTGCGCGAAGGTGATGAGTGAGACCCAGCCGCGGACATAGGTCTCGGTGAGCGGCATGGGCAGGTCGTGCGCGGCGATCGCGGCGCTGACGAGCGCGACGACCTCGCCCACCCCTCTTTGCGACTCTCCGCGGAAGCGAGCCTCGGTGGCGAGTCTGACGAACTCAGCTGACCAGTCGCGACCTCGTCGAATGAGGGCGTCGGCACAGGTGGAGGCAGCGAGGTCGTCGTCGCGCCAGAGGAACCGGCTGCCCCACTGGCAGTTCCTCGAGGCCTCCTCAGGGGTCTCCGCCAAGGTCAGGGCGAGGAGCAGCTGGACCACTCGCGAGTGGCCGCGCCAGTCTCGGTCAGCTACCCGTCGTGCATGCGCCCGGCCGCTGCGGCGATACCACCGCGTCGCCGTGGCGCGGTCTGTCGCAGGCAATCCGGCGAGGACCTCGTCCAGACGCTGCCAGTCGCAGCCCTCGACCAGGGCGTCAAGCCCGGAGACGTCCACAGGTGGAGCGTAGGCGACCCGGTCCGCTCGCACCCAGGGCTGTGCCTGGTATGCGCTCACTCGTGTGCCTGCGAGCACGAAGCTGCCGGCAAGGCCCCTGTCGAGCGGGTTTCGGGAACTACAAACGAATCTGATGTCTCAAGACATGGCCGACTCCCCGAACCCTCAGGGTTCGGGGAGTCCGCCGTCTTGGGGTTGGTAGCGGTGGGCGGGGTCGAGGGTGATAGCGGAGGATCTCACCGTCGGCGATGACCTCGAACCCGCGTTTGCGGCCGGGCGTTCACCTGAGCTTCTCGATCTCAGGCGGTCGATTGGTATCCGCAACCTTGGTCCATCGGCCGTCGACAACGGACACCTTCGACGTGCCGACGTCAGCGGAGAGGATCCATAGCACGTCGCCGGAGGCTTGCCAGGCCACCCCGACGCCGTGTCGGAGGCTGTAGGCCTCGTTGTCCTGGAAGACGACGGTGCCGGCGGAGTCGGAGATCCTCACCTTCGCCACCTCGACCCCGCCAGACAACTTCCCCCCACTGACCAAGGTCGCCGTGTAGCCCCCTGGGGAGGCCACCGTGTCACCTGGCCTTGTGGCCACCTGACTCCCCGAGCCGGCGCGGAGCGTGCAGGCACACAGCGTTGCGGCCAGCGCCATCAGCAGGGCGGTCATGATGGCGATCGCCGGACCGAGCATCCCCGACCGGCGCCCCGGTGGGGCGGTCGAGACCGAGGTGGCGACGCGGCATACCGAATGGGTCATCCCGGCCCTCCTGTTCGCGAGACGCTTGCGCCGTTGACGTGCGTGCTCCTCGGGCTGCGCGGACGTGCCACCGTGGTGGGGAGTGTTGACCCCGTCCAGGTGTGGTCAACACTCCTCACGAGAGCGAGTTCGCCCGCAGGCCCGCGTGGAACAGCGGGGCATCGAGCACCTGCCCCACTCGTTCAGCCTAGCCGCGGGTGCCGGAACGCAGGTTCCCTGGCGGTCGAATCCAGAACGAATGCGGCGACGGCACCGGAATTACGAGTCGGGAATCTCGGCCCGCCAAGGGTGGCCGGGCGGCAGCCCTACGCGAGGTTCGAGGGCCCAGTCGTGTAACTCAGGCGGGAGCAGCACATGGGGGATCGCGACGAACACGAACCACTCTCGGTCATGGCGCGCCGGGTCTGGGACTTCGTCCCCAGTGGCCAACTCGACGTGTCTGCCGTCCCTCGGATGCTCTTGACCTGAACCTCGATCATCGGCCGGTTGCCGCGTGTATGCACGGCGAGGATGTCGGTGCGTTCCAGGCCATCTCGCGTCAGCGCCGGCGCCCTCGTGCCGGCCTGACGGCATTCACAAGATGTCCCTTCGGCAAGCCGAGCCTCAGGCAATACGCGAGCATCTGGTAGACGCCGGCGTTCGGAAACCCGGAAGGCTTCTCGGCCTTGTACTTCGCGTCGACCACAGCACCCGGGGTGCTGAGCTCCGGCGGATAGGCCCCATGCGTGCCGTCGTGTCTTGCACCCAAGCCCGGGCATAGGGGGAGAGCGCGAGCACCCCCGTCGTGCGGGCAAAGGCGTCGAGTTCGTCGTCGTCCAGGTCCGCAGCCGCCCCGAGGTCGTAGAGCGCCCCGTAGGAGCAACTCATCTCTTGCCGGAGATCCTGGCGCGCGGATCCACGATCCTGACTATTGCATATCGGACGAACGGATGATGAACGAGAGGCGAGGCGACGGCATACTCCACCCCGCCTTTCGTATACCTGAGTTAACCTTTCCGCACCGTCCCACCCCAAGTTCGCAGCCACCAACTCGATGCACCTTCAATCACATCTGTCAATGAAAGCGATTCCGCGCCGGATTCGCAGGAGGTGATTGTTTTGTGATCTTGGTGATCTTGTTCCGCTCACCCGGCCTCATTAGTCTCCCCAGCATCGGGGCCGGCACTGCGCCCCAATCAACCAACGGCGGCTCGGCCGCAGGGGGTTCGGCCATGGTCGGGCATATCGTCGGTGCTGGGATTCGTTCGCGCGTCCTGGTCGTCATTCTCGCGCTGGCAGCCACGGTATTCGGGGTGCTGCAACTGCGGGCCACGACCGTCGAGGCGCTTCCTGAATTCGCACCGGTCACCGTCGAGGTGCAGTCGGAGGCGCTCGGGCTCTCCGCCCAGGAGGTCGAAGACCTCGTCACCGTCCCGCTCGAGGGCAACCTGCTCAGCGGGGTGGCCTGGGTCGACAGGATGCAATCCTCCTCGATCCCGGGCCTGTCCTCGATCGTCATGACCTTCGAGCCGGGCACCGACGAGATCAGGGCCCGCCAGGTCGTCCAGGAGCGCCTCACCCAGGGCGCCCTGCTGACCAACGCGTCCAAGTCGCCGGTCATGCTCCAGCCGACCTCGGCGGCCAACCGAGTGATGATGATCGGCCTGTCGAGCAAGGACAAGTCGCTCATCGACCTCTCCGTCCTGTCCCGGTGGACCATTCGCCCCAAGCTGATGAGCGTCGAGGGCGTGGCCAACGTCGCCGTCTGGGGCATGCGCGACCGCCAGCTCCACGTTCAGGCCGACCCCGCGCGGATGCAGCAGCACGGCGTGAGCCTCGACGAGCTCGTCGCCACCACCGGCAACGCCCTGTGGGTCTCCCCGTTGAGCTTCCTCGAAGCCTCGACGCCCGGCCGCGGCGGCTTCCTCGACCTGCCGCAACAGCGGGTCAACGTCCAACACGTCTCCCCCATCACCGACACTGCGGCCCTCGGCCGGGTCGCGGTCGAAGGCGCATCCGGCAAGGGCGTCGCTCTTGCCGACGTCGCCACGATCGTCGAGGCGCCGCCGACGATCATCGGAGACGGCATCGTTGGCAACGCCTCGGGCCTGGTCCTCGTCGTCGAGAAGCAGCCCGGGGTCAACACCGCCGAGGTGAGCCGCGGCATACAGAAGGCGATCGAAGCGCTCTCCGTCGGCCTGCCCGGGGTGGCCATCGACGCCTCGCTCTACCGTCCGGCCGACTACGTCGCCCAGGCGGGACGCAACCTCACCTTCGCTGGGCTGCTCGCGCTGCTGCTCATCGCCCTCGGGAGCGCCGCCATCTACCGCGCGTGGCGGCCGGTCGTCAGCGTCACCGCAAGCACCGGGCTGGCCTTCGTCGTCGGCTGGTTGCTGCTGTGGCTGCGCGGCGAGCCGGTCAACCTCGTCGCCCTGGGCGGGCTCGGAGCGGGCACGGTGATCGCCCTGGCCCAGTCGGTCGCCGCAGTTGACCGGCTCTCCCGTTCGCAGCGCGTCCTGACCCCCACACAACGGGTTGCCGCGGCATACGGGGGGATCGGGGTCGACGCGATCTACACCGCCCTGGCCGCCGGGCTGCTCATGGTGCCGGTCCTGCTGCTCAGCGGGCGGGACGGTGCCTTCCTGCCCGAGGTCGCCGTCGGCTTCCTGCTGGCCATGGCCGGCAGCGTCATCGTCTCCCTGGCAGCCGCGCCCGCCATCACCGCCCTGCTGGGCGGATGGTCCTCGCGCGGCCGGGTGAGCACCCCGCCCCGAATCGCCGCCGCGGTCTCGGTCGTCGTCCGCCGCCTCGCCGAATCCGCGGCAGGCATCGTCGCAGTGCTCGTCGTCGGTGTCCTGGCCTTCGCTGCCATGGCCTTCGTCGCGGACGTCCAGACCCGGCCCGCCTTCCAGGAGCCCACCCTCGTCCTGCGGACCACGGCGCCGGCCGGGACGTCTCCGCAGTCGCTCACGACGACCCTCGGGGCGCTATCGGCCAAGGTCCGGGCCATTGACGGAGTCGCCGACGTCGGCGGGCACATCGGCCGGGCCGTCACCGGGGAACGGATCGTCGGCGCCAACTCCGGCGAACTGTGGATCACCCTCAAGGAGGGCGCCGACCCCGCCACCCGCGAGCGGGTCAGCTCGGCCGCCCTGGCCGCCGCCCGCGCCGCAGGCGAACTCAACCCCACGATCGGCACCTACCTCGACGGTCGGCTCGACGCTCTTCTGCCCGCCTCCGCCGGTCCCCTCGTGGTGTCGGTCTATGGCCCCAACCCGACGACCCTCAAGAAGAGCGCCACCGAGGTCCTGGCCATTGTCGCCAAGACCGTCGGCGTCACCGGTGCCCGCATGATCGACACCCCGACCGAGGACAACATCCAGATCACCGTCAACCTGGACAAGACGGCCGCCCTCGGGATGACCCCCGGCGACGTCCGGCGCCAGGCGTCCACGCTGGTCGGCGGGCTCGAGGTCGGCGCCATCTTCGAGGAGCAGAAGGTCTTCGACGTCCAGGTGTGGACTGCCCCCGACCTGCGCAACAGCCCCGAGAAGGTCCGCCAACTGCCCATCGACACTCCCGCCGGCACCCAGGTCGCGCTCGGGGACGTCGCCGCCGTCGAGGTGACCAAGCAGCCGACGGTGATCCGCCGCGAGTCGGTGCAGCGCCGCATCGACATCGTCGCGGACACGACCGAGCCCGCGACCGCGGGAGCTCTCACCGCCGCCCTCAAGCAGATGAACCTCCCGGCCGAATACCACGCCGAGGTCCGCGCGGAGGCCGCCGATGTCGACGCCAACCACCGGCGAGTGCTCGTCTACGCCGTGGCCGCGCTGCTCGGCATACTCCTGCTCCTGCAGGCAGCCACCCGCAACTGGTGGACCGCCGTGACCGCCACCGTGGCGATCCCGGTCGGAGCCGTCGGCGGGTTGCTCGTGGCCCTGGCCCGCGGCGACGTGAGCCTGGGCGCGTTCGCCGGCTTGGCCGCGCTCGCGATCCTCGGGGTCCACAACGCCCTCACCGTATGCCGCCCCGCCCGGGTCGGCGACGAGGAGCCCGGTCCCGCAGCCCTCGCCACGGCGACCGGCGCCGTCCTGCCGGCAACGATGCTGACCATCCTCACCGCCCTCGGCGTGGCAGTTCTCGGCAGCCGCGCCGGCCTGGAATCGCTGCACGACGCTGCCCTCGTGGTCGCCGGTGGCGCGGTCACCTCGGCGCTCGTGGCGCTGTTCCTGCTCCCGGCGATCGCCAGCCGCTACGGCGGGCGCGAGGAGTCCACCGAGGACTTCTCGTTCGACGACGAGGCACTGCACGGTCACCAGGGGGTTGGCGCGCATGCCTGACCTCCGTCGCGCCGGGCGGGCACTCGGTGTCGGGGTCCTCGTCGGCGGTGCGCTGTGCGCCTGCACCACCGCCCGGGCCTCCACCGCGCACAAGGCCGTGCCCGCCGTCTCAGTGACCGCGGCGCCAACCGCCGGGGCGCCCAAGACGATGACCCTCGCCGCCGACGCCGCCCGTCGGCTGGAGTTGACCACCGAGAAGGTCGCCGATCCCACGGCGCTGCCCTGGTCAGCGGTCGTCTATGACAAGAAGGGCAACCCCTGGGTCTACACCAGCCCTCGGGAGCTCACCTTCGTCCGCGTCCCGGTCACCATCGACCGGATCGAGGGCGACATCGCCCGGCTCAGCGCCGGCCCGGCGGCCGGGACCGTGGTCGTCACCAAGTCGGCTATCAAGCTCTACGGCGCCGAAACCGGCGTCGGTGGCGGGCACTAGGAGGCCTTGGCCATGATGCGTCGAATTCTCACCGCGAGCCTGCGCTTCCGGTATCTGGCCGTGGCGGCCTCGATCGCCATGCTCGTGGTCGGCGGCCTCGAACTGCGCGACACCCCCATCGACGTCTTCCCGGAGTTCTCACCTCCCCGGGTCGAGGTCCAGACCGATGCCCTGGGCTTGTCGGCCCAGGAGGTCGAAGAGCTCATCACCGTGCCGCTCGAGCAGGGTCTCACCGGTATGCCGGGCCTGGACACCTTGCGATCGAAGTCGATCCCCCAGCAGTCCTCGATCGAGCTCATCTTCGTCAAGGGCACCGACGTCATCGATGCCCGGCGACTGGTGGCCGAACGGATCCAGACCCTCACCCCGACCCTGCCGAGCTGGGCCACCCCACCTGTGGTGCTCCAGCCGCTCTCGGCGACCAGCCGGGTGATGAAGATCGGGGTCCGCTCGGACACCCTCGACCTCATCGACCAGTCGACGATCGTGCGTTACAAGATCCGGCCACAGCTCATGTCGCTGCCCGGCGTGGCCAATGTGGCCGTCTGGGGCATGCGGAAGAACCAGTGGCAGATCCAGATCGACCCCGACCGGATGCGAGCCGCCGGGGTCACCCTCGACGAAGTGATGACCGCCTCGTCGGCGGGCACCGATGCCGGCCTGCTCAAGCACCGCACCGGCACGAAGATCGGCACCGGTGGTTACGTCGACGACACGGCGGAACGCTACGTCGTGCAGCACGTTCTGCCGTTGGACTCCGCCGAGTCGATCTCACAGATTGTCATCGCCAACTCCAGCGGCAAGACGGTCCGAATGGGTGACGTGGCCGATGTCGTCAAGGGCCACCAGTTGCTCATCGGCGACGCGGTCATCAACGACGGCGACGGGCTGCTGCTCATCGTCGAGAAGCTCCCGTGGGGGAACACCCTCGACGTCACCCGGGCCGTCGAGGAGACCCTGTCCACCCTGGCCCCGGCCCTCGGTGACGTCGAGATCGACACGACGATCTTCCGCCCCGCGAGCTTCGTCGAGCTGGCCATCGAGAACCTCTCGCATGCGCTGACCCTCGGCATCATCCTCGTGGCGATCGTGCTGATGTTCTTCCTCTTCCAATGGCGCACCGCCGTCATCTCCCTCATCGCCATCCCGCTCTCGCTCGTGGCCGCGGCCCTCGTCCTGCACATCCGCGGCGAGACGACCAACACGATGGTTCTCGCCGGGCTGGTCATCGCCGTGGGGGTGGTCGTCGACGACGCGATCATCGACGTGGAGAACATCGTCAGACGCCTGCGCGAGCATCGAGCCGAAGGAGGCACCCGGTCGACGGCGTCGATCGTCCTGGAGGCCTCGCTCGAGGTCCGCAGCCCGATCGTCTACGCCACCTTCATCATCCTCGCCGCAGCGATCCCGGTCTTCTTCCTCACCGGGCTCATGGGGTCGTTCTTCCGGCCGTTGGCCTTCTCCTACACCCTGGCCGTCGCAGCCTCGATGCTCGTCGCCGTCACGGTCACCCCGGCGATGGCGCTCATCTTGCTGCGCAAGGCCCG
>CAZNLX010000058.1:0-9187 GCA_964573925.1 uncultured Intrasporangiaceae bacterium | reverse complement strand
GCACCACCGGACAGTCCCGGGCCATCGAGGCGGTCCAGATCCGCCTGGTCCCCAAGGTCTGACCCGGGGTCTGAGCAACGGACGGGGTCCGGGTCGGGAAATTCCGACCCGGACCCCGTCCCGTTTCCTGTGCTTGAATGGCCACCCACGGTGACCCAACCAACGACGGAGGCTCCATGACGAAGGCTCGAGCGGCAGTCGCCCTCCTGAGCCTGGCCCTCAGCTTCGCCGTCACGTCATGCACGCAACCGGGCGGCACCGGTGGGGCAGCACCCTCGACCACGGCGGGCGCTCGGCCCTCTGCCCGCGCGGCCGCCCCGGGTGACCAGACCACGGTGGCCCTCATCTCCGACTTCGGGCAGTGCGATGACGGAGAGCGACAGGTCGCCGATTTGGTCCGCTCCTGGGATCCGGCCATTGTCGTCACCGCCGGCGACAACTCGCAGGGAGTTGCCGGCTGCGTCCCCTTCACCGAGTCGGTCGGCGCGTACTACGCGGACTACCTCAGCGGACCACGGGGGCCGCGCTTCTTCCCCACTCTGGGCAACCACGACTACGACGACCCGGGGGCAGGGCTGGCGGCATACCGGGCCTTCTTTCCCTATTTGGGCACCGGTGCCGACCCCCTAGGGCGTTGGTACGTCACCTCGGTCGGCAACCTCAACTTCTACGTTCTGGACACGCAGGCACCAATCGCCGAGATGCCCAAGCAGCAGGAGTTCCTCAAGTCGGCGCTCGCCGACGCCGCCCCCGGCACCTGGAACATCGTCATGCTGCACAAACCGCCGATCACCTCGGGCCCGCACCCACCCCTGGTCGAGATGCAGGAAGCCTCCGGCTGGAAGTACAAGGAGTGGGGGGCGAACCTCGTCATCGCCGGCCACCAGCACATCCTTGAGGACGTGGTCATCGACGGGTTGCACTTCGTCACTGCGGGTGTCGGAGGCCGCAAGCTGGCGCGCAAGTGCGCAGCGGCCCGGACCGAGGGCAGCCGGACGTGTCTTGAGGGCCTAGGAGCAGCCCGGCTGATCGCCACCGACACGACGTTGGCGTTCGAGTACCACCTCATCGGTGGGAGCACCGCCCCGGCATACCGGATCGAGATCCCCCGCGGCTGAGCGGGCAACTCAGTCCGGAAGGAACCAGCCGCGGATCATCCCGTCGGGGCGCCCCGGCTCCCGGTAGTGCTCCACCCCGAAGAAGGCCGCGAAGACCTCCGCAGGCATGGACAGCATCCCCCCGACATCGGTCCGCTGCGAGGCATGACACTCCAGCGCGGCACGGCGTTGCGCCAGGTATGCCGCCACGTCCACCTGCCAGTGCAGCTCCGCCTCGGGGGTGCCCATCGGGTTGCCGTCGTCCATCGGGCCGTCGGGGTCGAAGGCGTCGGCCATTCCGGCCGACCGGGCCGCTGACATGAAGGCCCTCATGAGGTCGCGGTTCATCGACGACTCGAGGACCCTGGGCCGACGGGCGGCGAGTTCCGCTGCACGGTGCACCACCTGGTGCACCCGAATGTGGTCCGGGTGCCCGTAACCACCATGCCAGTCGTAACCCACGAGCAGGTCGGCCGACTCCTCGTCGAGGACCGCGACCAGCCGCCCGGCGGCCTCGTCCAGCGGCGCCCGGACAAAGGCCCCGTCGTGCTCGTTCTGCTCCCAGCCGGTCATCCCCGAATCCGCGTAGCCCAACCATTCGACGCGGTGGACGCCGAGGGCCCGAGCGGACCCGAGCAACTCCATCCGACGGCGGGCCGCCACGGTCTCCCCGGGCGCCAGGTCGGCGGGTGCTTCGCCGTGCTCGCCACCGGTGGCCACGACGAGTACCACCCGATGGCCCTCGGCCACCGCTCGGCACATCGCTCCTGCGGTCTGGGAGGCCTCGTCATCCGGATGGGCATGCACGAACACGAGAGTGGACATGACCGGACAGGATGCCACCCTAGAAGCCCAGACGCGAAAGCGCCTTCGGGTCGCGTTGCCAGTCCTTGGCTACCTTGACGTGCAAGTCGAGGTAAATCCTCGCCCCCAGCAATGCCTCGATGCCGGAGCGCGCCGTCGACCCCACCTCGCGCAACCGGGATCCGCCCCGGCCGATGATGATCGCCTTCTGGCTGTCCCGCTCGACATACATCGAGACCCGCACGTCGAGCATCGGTTCCTGGCCCTCGGCCACCTCGCGCTCGACGATCTCCTCAACGACCACGGCCAGCGAGTGCGGCAGCTCGTCGCGAACCCCCTCGAGGGCGGCCTCGCGGACCAACTCGGCGACCATGACCTCCTGAGGTTCGTCGGTGCGGACCGCCTCGGGATAGAGCGGGGGGGATTGCGGAAGCAGACCCGCGAGCACGCTCCGCACCTCCTCGACCTGGTCCCCCTTGACCGCCGAGCACGGCACGACAGCCGCCCAGTCGCCCAAGGCGTCGACGGCCACCAGGTGGGACAGCAGCCGCTCCCGGGAGACCAGGTCGCTCTTGGTGGCCAACGCCACCACAGGGGTGCGCTTGGCCCGACGCAACTCGGCCAGCTCCGCGGCGATGAACTGGTCGCCCGGTCCCACCCGCTGGTCGGCGGGCAGACAGAAGCCGACGACATCGACGTCCAGCAGGGTCTCGCGCACGAGATCGTTGAGCCGCTCACCCAGCAGCGTCCGCGGCCGGTGCAGGCCGGGAGTGTCCACCAGGACGAGCTGGCTGTCCGGGGTCGTCGAGATGCCCCTGATGGTGTGCCGGGTGGTCTGCGGCTTGGACGAGGTGATGGCCACCTTCTGGCCGACCAAGGCGTTGGTCAGCGTCGACTTGCCGGCATTGGGACGGCCCACCAGACAGACGAAGCCGGCGCGATAGTCGACCGGTCCCGGCCCGTCACCGGACGGCGGGTATGCCGCCCGCCCCCCGTCCTCAGTCATCCTCACCCTCCTGAGTGGTTCCGGCGGTTCCGTCCCGCCCGTCGTGCCCCGGTGCCGGGCGCACGATGACGGTGGCGATCCGGTGCCGGTGCGCCATCTTCTCGGCGGTGATCGACAGCCCGCCGACCTCGGCATGTGCGCCGGCATACGGGACCCGTCCCAAGGCCTTGGTGAGCAGCCCACCGATGCTGTCGACGTCGTCCTCGTCGATCTCGATATCGAACAACTGCGCGACATCGTCGACGTGCATCGCCGCCGGCAGCCGGTAGCCGCCCTCGGCCAGCTCCGTGACTCCGGGGGTGTCCCGGTCGTACTCGTCGGCGATCTCCCCGACGATCTCCTCGAGGATGTCCTCGATGGTCACCAAGCCGGCGGTTCCGCCGTATTCGTCCACGACGACCGCGAAGTGGACCTGGTCGCGCTGCATCTCACGCAGCAGGTCGTCGATCGGTTTGGACTCGGGCACGAAGGTCATCGGGCGCATGAGCGCCGCGCACGACACCACGGCGGCGTCTGGGTCGGCGGTGAGCCGAGCCACGACATCCTTGAGATAGAGCAGCCCGAGCACGTCGTCGGAATCCTCCCCGATGACCGGCAGCCGGGAGAAGCCGGTGCGCAGGAAGACTGCCACCGCCTTGCGCAGCGGGTCGGCCGCCTCGACGGTCACCATGTCCGGCCGGGGCACCATGACCTCACGCACGATGGTGTCGCCCAATTCGAAGACCGAGCGGATCATCTCGCGTTCCTGGACCTCGATGACCGAGCGCTCGGAGGCCTCGTCGAGCAAGTCCCGCAACTCGGACTCGGACTGGAACGGACCGTCCCGGTAGCCCTTTCCGGGGGTGACTGCGTTACCGAGGGCGACCAGGCCGTGCGAGAGCGGGCCGAGCACTCGCCGCAACACCCGGGCGACCGGCGCAGCCATCAGGGCGACCCGGTCGTAGTGCTGGCGTCCGAGAGTTCTCGGGGACACCCCAACGACGACGAAGGAGACGACTGCCATGGCGGCAACGGCGGTGACGAGGGCCCGGGTGAGGGAATCCGTGACCGCAGTGACACCCACCGTGATGAGCACCGCGGTGGCCGCCTCGGCGACGATCCGGACGAAGGCCAGGACGGCGAGATAGGGCGCTGGCTGTTCCAGGACGGCCACCAGGGCCCGGGCGCCGACCCGGCCGTCGTCGAGCAACTCCGACGCGCGCACCCGGGACATCCGCAGCAGGGCGGCTTCGGCGGCCGACAGGCAAAAGGCCACGACGACCGACAACAGGGTGACGACGACGATCTGGGTGGGCAGCGAGCCGCTCATCGCCGACCGCGACCCGCCAGATAGGTCAGCAGCAACTGGCGCTGCAGTTCGAACATCTCGCGCTTCTCGTCGGGCTCGGCATGGTCGAAGCCGAGCAGGTGCAGCAGCCCATGCGTGGTCAGCAGCAGAAGTTCCTCGATCGGGGCGTGCCCAGCCTCGCGGGCCTGACGCTCGGCCACCGACGGGCACAGAACGATGTCCCCCAGCACCCCCTGCTCGGGGTCCATGCCGTCCCGCCCGGGCCGCAGCTCGTCCATCGGGAAGCTCATCACGTCGGTCGGTCCGGGAAGGTCCATCCACTTTTCGTGCAGGACGGTCATCGCCGCCTCATCGACGAGACTGATGGCCAACTCGGCGTCCGGATGCACCCGCATCCGGTCCATGACGTGCCGGGCGCAGGCGACGAGTTCCAACTCGTCGACGGCATACCCGCACTCGTTGAGGACCTCGACGCTCATGCCTGGCCCGTCCCGGTCCCGGTGTGTCGGCTCGGGTGCCGGCTACCGGCCTCGCGCCGACCCGCGCCCGCTCCGGTGTCCCCAGCGGCGCCCGCCGCCCGTTCGCGGGCCTCGGAGGCGCCGTAGGCGTCGACGATGGCGCTGACCAGCCGGTGCCGCACGACGTCGCCGGAGCTCAACTCGGCGAAATGGACATCCTCGACGTCCTGGAGGATGTCCCGGACGTGCCGCAGCCCGGAACGGGTACCACCGGGCAGGTCGACCTGGGTGATGTCCCCGGTGACGACCATCGTGGAGCCGAAGCCGAGCCTGGTGAGGAACATCTTCATCTGCTCGGCCGAGGTGTTCTGCGCCTCGTCGAGGATGATGAAGGCGTCGTTGAGGGTGCGTCCGCGCATGTAGGCCAGTGGTGCCACCTCGATCGTCCCCGAGGCGATGAGCCGGGGGATGGTGTCGGGGTCGACCATGTCGTGCAGGGCGTCGTAGAGGGGCCGCAGGTAGGGGTCGATCTTGTCGTTGAGGGTGCCGGGCAGGAACCCCAGGCGCTCCCCCGCCTCGACCGCAGGCCGGGTGAGGATGATCCGGTTGACCCGCTTGGCCTGCAGGGCGGCGACTGCCTTGGCCATCGCCAGATAGGTCTTGCCGGTGCCCGCCGGCCCGATCCCGAACACGATGGTGTGCTGGTCGATGGCGTCGACGTAACGTTTCTGGCCGACTGTCTTCGGGCGGATCGTCCGGCCCCGGTTGCTGATGATGTTGAGGGTGAGCACGTCGGCGGGTCGCTCGGCCGTCCGGGCCCGGAGCATGGCGATCGAGCGCTCCACCGCGTCGCGGGTCAGGGTCTGACCGGCGTCCACCACGATGAGCAGTTCATCGACGAGGCGCTCGACGAGGGTGACATCCGGGCTCGGGCCACGCAGGGACAGCTCGTTGCCCCGCACGTGCACGGCGACGCTGGGAAACGCCCGTTCGATGGTGTCCAACAACTCGTCCCGGGGGCCCAGCAGCGCCACCATCGACGTGCTCGGCGGGATGGTGATGGTGTGCGTGGGCAGCGCCGCGGCGACGGAGGCCGGGGGCATGCCGCGCGGATGCGGCTCGGTCATGGCGCGAACCAGTCTACGAGGCGGGCGGCATACCGAACGACCCACTTCTGTCGCGCCGGCGTGACCTCACCCGGGTGGCCACTGCATCGACCGGCCGCCCAGGACGTGCACATGCGCATGGTAGACGAGCTGGCCGCCCTCCGACCCGGTGTTCGTCACCATTCGGTAGCCCCGGTCCAACCCTTCCTCCGCCGCGACCTGGGCGGCCAATTCGAAGAGATCGGCGAGCTCGGCCGGGGAGTCGGCGAGTTCACCGACATTCGGCACGTGCCGACGCGGGATGACCAGAACATGGGTGGGCGCCTGCGGGTCGATATCGCGGAAGGCCAACGAGTGCGGGCTGCGGGCGATCACCGTGGCCGGGATAGCCTCGGTGACGATGCGGCAGAAGAGGCAGGTGGGCGCGCTCATGCTGCGAGACTAGACCCGCCGGTAGGTCAACCGGGTTCCGCAGTCAGTCGTCTTTGGGGTGTGCCGACCTTGGAGTTGCAGCGTCCCGCAACGGGAGCAGCCGCGGACGGGCCCGCCCCGTCCGCGCTGAGGCCGACTCCGTTGCGGCCGTCAGTCGCTGCGGCACGCGGCACCGCAGACGAGGCCATCGCCGCCCTGTATGCCGCCCACTGGGACTCTCTCGTGCGGCTGGCCTGGCTGCTGTTGCGGGATCAGGCCGCCGCCGAGGACGTCGTACAAGACGCGTTCATCGCCACCCACCGCGGCTACGACCGGATTCGGGACCAGGGCGCTGCCCTGGGCTACCTGCGTCGGGCGGTCGTCAACGGTGCCCGATCGGTGCACCGGCACGAGATCGTCGTGCGCCGGGAGTTGCTCGCTGAGGGTGGTCGGGCGGATGGGACCGGCCGGGCCCAGGCCGCCAGCGCTGAGGCCGAGGCGATCCGCCGGATCGGCGACGACGAGATGCTCGACGCCCTGCGCAGGCTGCCGGACCGTCAACGAGAGGTCCTCGTGCTGCGCTACTTCGCCGACTGGTCCGAGGCTCAGATCGCCGACGCCCTGGGAATCGCCCGGGGGTCGGTCAAGGCGCACGCCCACCGGGGGCTGGCGGCGCTACGTGCTCGCATGGAGGAACCGTCATGACCGGCAACCGCTCCGTGGACGCCTTCGAGGCGCATCTGCGGGACGCTCTGGCGTCCTCGGCGGCGCAGATCACTCCCGCGGACCGGCTCGCCGCGATCCAGGCCGCGACGGCCAGCCCGACGCCCGACCGGCAGCAGCAGCAGCGCGGCATACCGCCGTGGTTGCTCCCGATCGCCGCCTCGTTCCTCGTGCTCGCGGTCGGACTGGGCAGCGCGCTGCTGCTGCGACCCGCACCTGCCGATCCCGGTTTCGCGCCGGCCGCGAGCCCGGCGGGGCCCGTGGTCATCTCCGAGGCCATGCCCGCGCCCTCGGAGCTGGCGTCCAAGCCCGCCGGGGGCGTGACCGCGCAGGTGGCCAAACGCTTCGAGTGGTCCGCACCGGTCTACTACGTCGCACCGGGGACGAGCGTTCACCCGTGGCTGCTCTACCGGGACTTCGTCCGCACCACGATGGGGGACGACAGCCTGGCGGCCCGGGTGATCACCTCGGTCAACCTCGCCCTCGGCGACCCGGGCTCCTGGGGGCCCGCGATGCCCGGTCAGGACCGCTATCTGCGGGCCTGGCCCGCCGGCAGCCGAGCCGAAGCGTCCGTGGACGACAACCGGATCACCATTGCCCTCAGTGCCCCCGGTGTCGACGGTCTCACCCACGAGCAGCAGAAGGCGGCGGTCCAGGCGCTCGTCTGGACGGCAACGGGGGCGGCTCAGCGCAACGTCCCGGTGGAACTGGTCGTTCTCGGCGGCGGTCCACTGTTCTCCAGCGTCCCCGCGGGGATCTATCGCCGACCCGCCGACGCCACCGCCGAGCTTGCCCCGGTGTGGGTCACCTCGCCCGGTCGGTTCGCCAGCGTCTGGGACGGCCGCGTCCTCGTCGAAGGGCAGGCATGCACCTTCGAGGGCATCGTCCAGTGGGAGCTGCGCAGCGGTCCGACCGTCATCTCGTCCGGGCACACCCAGGCCACTTCGATGTGTCCGGCCCGAGGCACCTGGCGGGTCGAGCTCGGGCCGCTGCCACCCGGGCCATATGTCATCACGGCTTTCGAGTCCGGGGCGGAGTCAGGGGGGGTCGTCGCCGAACACTCGGTGGCGTTCACGGTCCGCTGATCAGGCCCAGCGACCTCGACTGTTGAGCACCGCCAGGGCGGCCGGGCCAGCCGTCGAGGTGCGCAGCACCTCGGGACCAAGCCGGACCGTGTGAGCTCCCGCGGCGGCGAAACCCGCCAGCTCGGTGTCGTCGAGGCCTCCTTCCGGCCCGACGATGAGAACCACCTCACCGGCAGTTGGCAGATCGATCGAGGCGAGAGTCTCGCGTCCCGCTTCGTGCAGGGCGAGCCCGAGCGAGGCCGCCTTCACCACGGCTAGCACGTCGGCCGTCCGAGCCAAGGGTCGGACCTGCGGCACGCGGAAGCGTCGGGACTGTTTGGTCGCGGCAACGGCCACCGCCTCCCAACGGTCCCGCCCGCGGGCGGCCCGATCCTCGCGCCACTGCACGACGCTGCGCGCCGCCTGCCAGGGCACGACGACATCGACGCCCAGCTCGGTCGCCGCCTCGACGGCCGACTCATCCCGGTCACCCTTGGCCAATGCCTGGACGAGGATGAACCGTGGTTCGGGAGCGCAGCTCACCTCCACGTCGATGACGCGGGCCAGCAGGGTATGCCGGTCCAGCCCGGTCACCTCGACGTCGGCCCGCGTGCCGGCCCCGTCGCATACCAGGACCCGTTCGCCCACCCGCAGTCGGTGCACCGCGACCGCGTGTCGGCCCTCGGCACCGTCGACGATCACCGGGCTGCCGGGAACGGCCCCGGCCAGCGACCCGGGCGGGAGGAGGAACATCGCGGCGGTCACGGCATACTCGGGGGGTCAGGCGCCCTTGAAGGCGTCCCGGAGCTTGCCGAGGAAGCCCTTGTCCGCTGGGGCCATCCGCCCTGCCGGGCGTTCCTCGCCACGCAGTTTGGCCAGCTGACGCAAGAGGTCCTGCTGGGCCTCGGTGAGCCGGGTCGGCGTCTGGACGTCGGCGTGGACGATGAGGTCGCCCCGGCCGGTCCCCCGCAGATGCGTCACCCCGAGGCCACGGAGCGTGACGGTGTCCCCGGCCTGGGTGCCCGGCTTGACATCGAACGGTCGGGCCCCGTCGAAGGTCTGCAACTCGATCGTCGTCCCAAGCGCGGCGGCGGTCATCGGCAACTCGACCCGGCAGTGCAGGTCGTCGCCGCGCCGGGTATAGGTCGGGTGCCCGACCACCGAGACCTCGACGTAGAGGTCACCGGCCTGTCCGCCACCGGTGCCCACCTCGCCCTCGCCGGCCAGTTG
>CAZNLX010000057.1:0-9267 GCA_964573925.1 uncultured Intrasporangiaceae bacterium | reverse complement strand
GAGCCGTTCAAGGCGTAAGCCTCGTCAGCCACCTTGACGTGAAGAGCGTCCCGGCCGGGGTCGGCATAGCCGGCCACCGAACCGATGCCGGCGTCCTTGCACGCCCGGGCGATTCGCACTGCAATCTCGCCGCGGTTTGCGATCAGCACCTTTGAGATCTTCGCCATGGAGCGGAGCCTATCGCCAGGACCCCCGTCGGCAACCCGGCCGAGGGTGGAGTCATGGCTCACGTTGACGACGTTGCCCGTCCGTCCGTCGGACTGCCCGGGCGCGGTTTCTGGCGGCGGTCGCTCAGCCGAGCCGGTCGAGGTCGGCCTGGCAGGAGGCCTCGAAGGCGGCCAGTTCGGCGAGCGATTCGTCGATGTCCCGCCGCCGCGCCTCCAACTCGGCCCGCCGGACGTGCGACTGGGCGATGGCGTACTCGAGCTGGCCCGCCTTGCCCCGCGGGGTGTCGTAGAGGTCGATGATCGTGCGGATCTCCTCCAAGGGGAAGCCCAGTCGCTTCCCGCGCAGGATGAGGGCCAGCCGGGTCCGATCGCGCCGGTGGTAGATCCGGGTGGTGCCGCGACGTTCCGGCGTGATGAGCGACAGGTCCTCGTAGTGCCGCACCGTCCGGTGCGTGACATCGAACTCGGCGGCGATCTGCGCGATGGTCCACGGACCCTCGGCGTCCGGCGACGGCGGGCCCTGCGGCCGGTCGCCACCGGCGCGGTCGGCCGCGCTCTCCCGAGCGGAGGGGGTACTTGTCACGGCTCCCAGAATGCTTTACGTTTACGTCAACGTCAAGCACTGTCGCGGGGCGGGAACCTAGCCACCGGTGAGGTGGCCTGCCGGCAAGGAGTGGGCCGTGTTCGAGTTGAGCCAGGAGCACCGGGAGTTCCGCAACTGGGTGCGGGAGTTCGCCGAGGCCGAGATCGCGCCGAAGATCGCCGCGTGGGACAAGACGTCCTACTTCCCTGCCGAACTTATGCCCAAGATGGGCGAGCTGGGCCTGTTCGGGCTGGTCGTTCCCGAGGCCTACGGCGGCTCTGCCGGGGCCGGCGGCGAGTTCACCTACCTGTGCCTGGCCATCGAGGAACTCGGCAGGGTCGACCAGGCGATGGGCATCACGCTGGAGGCGGGGGTGGGCCTGGGCATCAACCCGATCCTCACCTTCGGCACCGAGGAACAGAAGCAGACCTGGCTGCCCGATTTGGCCGCCGGTCGCACCCTGGCGGGCTTCGGGCTGACCGAGCCGGAGGCCGGGTCGGACGCGGGTGGCACCCGCACCACCGCCGAGCTCGTCGACGGGCAGTGGGTGGTCAACGGTTCCAAGGCCTTCATCACCAATGCCGGATCGCCGATCACCTCGGTTGTCACGGTGACCGCTCGCACCGGCACCCGCGAGAACGGCACCCCGGAGATCAGCGCGATCATGATCCCCAACGGCACGCCGGGCTTCGTCGCCGAGAAGCCGTATCACAAGCTCGGCTGGCACTGCTCCGACACCCATGGCCTGTCCTTCCAGGACTGCTCCGTTCCGGAGGCCAACCTGCTCGGTCAGCGGGGCAAGGGCTTCGCGCAGTTCCTGGCCACCCTCGACGACGGCCGGATCGCGATCGCGGCCCTGGCCACCGGCTGCACCCAGCGGATGCTCGAGGAGGCCACGGCATACAGCAAGACCCGACTGGCCTTCGGCAAGCCGATCGGGACCTACCAGGGCGTGTCCTTCCAGATCGCCGACCTCGCGGTGCTCGCCGAGACGAGCCGGCTGCTCACCTACAAGGCGGCCTGGCTCAAGGACGAGATGGACGCCGGCCGCCGGTCCATGGCCGAGGTCAAGCAGGCTGCCTCGATCGCCAAGC
The DNA here is from genome assembly GCA_964573925.1 of uncultured Intrasporangiaceae bacterium. Lineage (GTDB taxonomy): Bacteria > Actinomycetota > Actinomycetes > Actinomycetales > Dermatophilaceae > Phosphoribacter. The sequence goes on along the minus strand of CAZNLX010000057.1, from coordinate 7,423 downwards.
TCTACACGAGCGAGGCGGCGGTTACGGCGACCCGAATCGCCACCCAGATCTTCGGCGGCAACGGCTTCATGGAGGAATACCCGGTCGCGCGGTTCTACCGTGACGCCAAGATCCTCGAGATCGGCGAAGGCACGTCCGAGGTGCAGCGGATGCTCATCGCCCGCGGCTTGGGTCTGCCTTCCTGACCACTGCGCAGTGATCCGCCCGTCACCTGCAGGGCCCCGACGCGTCCCGCCTGGGAGAGGATGAGGTATGCCGCCGAGCACCGACCCGATTGACGCCCCCTTCGCCGGTCCTTCCGCAGCAGACGGGGGCGATCCGCGGGTCGACGACGTCCGCCGGCGGTTCGCGGCGGCATACCGGGCGACGGCCGCCCCGCTGACCGAGAGCCTCGGGGCGAAGCTGGCCGCGCAGGGGAAGATGTACGTCCGCGACCGGATCGCCCAGCTCTTCGACGAGGGCTCGTTCGTCGAGGACGGTCGCTACGCCAATGCGCTGGCCGGGGATCTGCCGGCCGACGGCGTGGTCACCGGGCGGGGCACCGTCGACGGCCGTCCGGCGATCGTCATCGCCAACGACCCGACCGTCAAGGCCGGCTCCTGGGGAGCCCGGACCGTCGAGAAGATCGTCCGGGCCACCGAGATGGCCATGCGCGAGGAACTGCCGGTCTTCTGGTTCGTCGACTCGGCGGGCGCCCGGATCACCGACCAGGTGGAGATGTTCCCGGGCCGTCGGGGTGCGGGCCGGATCTTCCACAACCAGGTGGCGCTGTCCGGCAAGGTCCCGCAGATCTGTTGCCTGTTCGGGCCGTCCGCGGCGGGTGGGGCCTACATCCCAAGCTTCTGCGACCTCATCATCATGGTCGAGGGCAACGCCTCGATGTACCTGGGCAGCCCCCGGATGGCCGAGATGGTCGTCGGCGAGAAGGTGTCGCTGGAGGAGATGGGCGGCGCCCGGATGCACTGCACCGTCTCGGGCGTCGGCGATCTGCTCGCCCACGATGACCACGAGGCGATCGAGCTCGCCAAGCTCTACTTCTCCTACGTGCCCGGCTGCTGGCGCGAGCGCCCGCCGACCTACCACCCGGAGGAGCCCTCGGAGCCGCTCACCCGGCATACCGTCCCGGAGCGGGAGAGCCAGCCGTTCGACATCCACACCGTCATCGACGGGCTCGTCGACGCCGATTCGTTCTTCCCGCTCAAGCCGCTGTTCGCCGCGGAACTCGTCGTCGGCTTCGGCCGGATGCATGGCGAGACGGTGGGCATCGTCGCCAACAACTCCGCGGTCAAGGGCGGCGTGCTGTTCACCGACAGCGCCGACAAGGCCTCGCGGTTCATCTGGTTGTGCGACGCCTTCAACATCCCGCTCATCTATCTGGCCGACGTGCCGGGCTTCATGATCGGCTCCGAGGTCGAGCGCGGCGGGATCATCCGGCACGGCGCGAAGATGGTCTCGGCGGTGTCCGAGGCGACCGTCCCGCAGTTCTGCGTCGTCGTCCGCAAGGCCTACGGCGCGGGGCTCTACGCGATGGGCGGCCCCGGGTTCGCCCCCGACGCCACACTCGCCCTGCCGACCGCGAAGATCGCGGTCATGGGGCCCGAGGCCGCGGTCAACGCCGTCTACGCCAACAAGATCGCCAGCATCGCCGACGAGGGTGAGCGGGCGGCATACGTGGCGGCTCGGCGGGCCGAATACGAACAGGACGTCGACCTCGAACGGCTGGCCGCCGACCTCGTCGTTGACGGAGTGCTCGAGGCCGACGCGCTCCGCGAGGAACTGCTGCACCGGCTGCGCTACGCCTCCCGTCGCGACCGGCACTTCAGCGAGCGCCGGCGGTCGGTGCCGCCCGTCTAGCATTGCCTCCCATGGGAGCCGGGTGGGGTGCGCGGATCGCGGCAGCGTTTTCGGCCCCGATCCCTCCCGAGGAAGCCGTGCCTGCCTCGGGCGACGCCCCGGGGACCCCCTGGTGGCGCCGGTTCGGGGTGTGGTTCCCGCTGGCCGTGTATGCCGTGACCCGCCTCATCGACGCCGTCTACTTCGCGATCATGCAGCGCTCGCAGATCCCCATGGTGCCGGGCAACGGTGCCGCTCGGGTCATCTTCCCGACGCCTGCCGGTCCGGGGTATTGGCCGGTCATGGCCAACTGGGACGGGCAGTGGTACCACGAGATCGCGAGCCTGGGCTATCCCGATCCGATCCCCACCGATCCGGTGACCGGCAAGGTGGTGCAGAACCCCTGGGCCTTCTACCCGGTGTTCCCGATGCTCACCAGGGCGCTCATGTGGGCGACCGGGGCCGACTTCTACGTCGCCGGCGCCCTGCTGTCGACGGTCGTCGGAGCGGTCGCCATGGTGCTGCTGTTCCGTCTGGTGGACCGAGCAGCGGGCCGCTGGTCGGCGATCGTCGCGACGGTGGCCACGACGACCTGGGTCGCTGCGCCGGTCCTGCAAACGACCTATACCGAGGCCTGTGCGCTGCTCGTCATCGTCTTGTTCCTCACCGCGTTGCGGGGCCGCCGCTACGGCTGGGTGCTCGTCACGCTCGTCGCGCTCGCGCTCACCCGCAACCTCGTGCTCATCGCCGCGCCGGTCCTCATCGTTCACCTGCTCGTGCGATGGCTGCGGCGGGACACCGACCCCCTGCCGGTCCGGCATTCGATCACGGTCGGGGCGCTCACTGTGCTCTCCGGGGTGCTCACCTTCCTCTGGCCGACCATCTGCCGGTTGGTCACGGGCGACAAGGACGGTTACACCAAGACGATGGCGGCCTGGGGGGTCGACGCCTTCGAGATCAAGCTGCACACCTGGATCGACTACGTCTACTACGACTACGGCTACCTCGGCTGGGCGGTCGCCCTCGCGGGGCTCGTGTGGTTCGCCCGGATGATGCTCTCGCCGGTGACGGCGCGGTGGGGACCGGAGTTGTGGGGTTGGGTGGGGGCCTACCCGGCATACCAGATCCTCGTCACGGGGATCGGTCCGTCGCGGATCCGCTACGCCCTGCTGGCCTGGCCGGTGTTCCTCCTGCTCGCGTGGATTCTCAACCGCCCGCGATGGCGAGCGCGGCGCGGACGGCTGCTCGCGGCATACGCGGTGGTGTTGGTGGCCCTGCAGGGTTGGTGGGTGTGGAACTACTGGGTGATCCTCTACCTCGGCCCGGACGTGCAGTTCCCCTGACCGGCTCAGGCGTGCAGGGTCAACCGCGCGGGCTCACCAGCTCGAACCAGCCGACACCGATGTCCGCGAGCAGCTCGCGCAGCAGGGGCAGGGACAATCCGACGACGTTGTGGAAGTCGCCCTCGATCGCCGAGACGAACGGTCCGCCCAGGCCGTCGACGGTGAAGGCTCCCGCGACGTTCAGCGGCTCGCCGGTGGCCACGTAGGCCCGGATCTCGTCGTCGCTCAGCGTCGCGAAGTGCACTCCGGTGGAGGCCGTTGCTCCCAGGGTCGCGAGGCTGCCGCCGCTGGCGGCCGGCCGTTGGTCGACGATCCAGTGCCCCGTGTGCAGGACGCCGGACCGGCCCCGCATCCGCTGCCAGCGCGCCACGGCCTCGTCGGCGTCGGCGGGCTTGCCGTGGATCTCGCCGTCGAGTTCGAGCACGGAGTCGCAGCCGAGGACCAGGTCGCGCAGCCCCTCGCCGAAGGCGACCGCTTCGGCCTTGGCCCGGGCCAGCACGAGTGCGACCTGCGATGGGTCGAGCTGGCCGTAGCGGGCCTGCGCATCCGTGACGACGGCCTGCTCGTCGATGTCGCTGACGACCACGGTCGGCTCGACCCCGGCACGCAGGAGGGTGCGCCGTCGGGCGGGGGATGCGGACGCGAGGACGAGTCGCACGCGAGGGCTGGTCACCGGCCCAATGTATGCCGCGCGCGCCGGGACCAACAGGCGACCCGGCGCGCGCGGCGCACCAATGGACGATCCGGTCAGGCGAGCCGACCGAGGACCGCGTCGCGCAGGGTGTCGAGGCTGACGCCACCGAGGTCGAGGGCGTTGCGGTGGAAGGCCTTGAGGTCGAAAGCGTCGCCGTCACGATCGCGGACCTGCTCACGCAGCGACAGCCAGAGCCGCTCGCCGATCTTGTAGGAGGGCGCCTGACCCGGCCAGCCCAGGTAGCGGTCCAGCTCGAAGCGCAGCTTGCCCTCGGACTCGTGGGCATGGGTGGTGAGGAAGGTCCACGCCTTGTCGTAGGTCCACTCGCCGCCGCCGACCTCGGCGGGCGCCTCGAACCCACAGTGCACGCCGATGTCGATGACGACGCGGGCGGCCCGCAACGACTGACCGTCCAGCCAGCCCATCCGGTTGCCCGGGTCGTCCATGTAGCCCAGTTCGGCCATCAGCCGCTCGGCGTAGAGCGCCCAGCCCTCGCCGTGCCCGGAGGTCCAGGAGGCCAGTCGCCGCCAGGTGTTGAGCAGTTCGCGGCGGTAGACGGTCTGCGCGACCTGCAGGTGATGGCCGGGAACGCCCTCGTGGTAGACGGTGGACAGCTCGCTCCACGTGTAGAAGGTCGTCTCGCCCTTGGGCACCGACCACCACATCCGGCCCGGGCGGGCGAAATCGTCGGACGGGCCGGTGTAGTAGATCCCACCGGTCTGGGTGGGGGCGATCCGGCACTCGATCCGCTGCACTGGGCCCGGGATGTCGAAGTGCACGTCGCTGAGGTTGGTGATGACCTCGTCGGCCTTGCCCTGCATCCAGTCGCGCAGCGCGTCGGTCCCCTCGAGCAGGTAGGCCGGATCGGCGTTGAGGACGGCGATGGCCTCCTCGATGGTGGCGCCCGGCTTGATCTGCTCGGCCAACTCCTGCATCTGGGCGGTGATCCGGGCCAGTTCCTCCTGGCCCCAGCGGTAGGTCTCCTCGAGGTCCACGACGGCACCGACGAAGTCTCGCGAGTGCAGTGCGTAACGCTCACGGCCGCAGGCGTCCGCCTCGGGGGCCGCCGGGAGCAGTTCGGTCTCCAGGAAGTCGCCGAGCTTCGCGTATGCCGCCCGCCCGGCTTCCGCCGCCGCGGCCAGTTCGGCGCGGACCGCGGGGTCGAGGTCGGCCTTGCCGGCCTTGGCGCCCTCGACGAGCTTGACGAAGTAGCCGTCGTCGGCGGTGAAGTCGCGGCACTGGGCAACACAGGCGAGCACCTGGCGGCGGGGGGAAACGTCGCCGCGGCTGCGGGCCAGGGCGAGCGAGGCGGCATACTGCTCGAGCGCGGTGGGGACCTTGGACATCCGGACCGCGATCGTGTGCCAGTCCGCGTCGGTGTCCTGCGGCATGAGGTCGAAGATGTCCCGGACGCCCTGCAGGGGCGAGGCGATGACGTTGAGGTTCATCTCGTCCATGCCGGCCGCGTACTTTTCCTCGGCAACCGACAGCCGGTCGCGCATCGAGGCGATGGTGACCCGGTCGATGTCGTCGGCGGCCTGCTCGTCGGCCAGGCGCGCGAGGGTCTCCCGGCGCAGGGCGGACAGCGCTGCGGATCTGGCGGGGGAGAGGTCGTCGAGGTCCTCGTCGTGGCCGGGCAGTCCGAGGTAGGTGGCATCCATCGGGCTGAGCGCGGCATACCGAGTGAGGTAGTCCTCGGCGATCGCGTCAACGGCGGTGGGAGTGCGGGTGAGGCGCGCGGGGGTGGCGGCGCTGGAAGGTGAGGTCACGCCTGCGAACCTACCTGCTCCGGTATGCCGCCCGCCCCAGGATTCGTGGCCCCGCCCCCTTGTTGCGCCCGGCGACGGACCTGGCTCCCGGGGCCACCGAGGTGGCTTTTCTGGTGGGAGTGTGACATTCAGGCGAGGTTGGTTCGCGAGGGGCATGAGTGACGGATGCGATTGGTGGACAACGATATTGGTGAGATCGGAGGGTTGCTTCTGGAACGTCTGTTCGATATAATGAGACCATGTTCGATGGGCTGCCATGGGAGTTCGGGCACGACCGGTTGGGTGACCTGGCCGGTCGCCCGCTGGTTGGCCTGACCCCGCTCGAGGCGGCTGACGCGCTCCTGCGGATCGACTCGTCGGAGCTGCTCAAATTGGACCTTGAGGTGGCCGAGGCGGTGGTCGCCGAATTGCAGGTGGCGCTCAACCAGGTGGCGGCGCTGCAGGCGATCTGCATCGAGGCGGTCGCTCGGAGGATGGACCGCGACGTCGAGCTGGCCAAGGACGCCGACCGCCTCGACGGGCGGTTCCCGGCGGGGTGGGGGACCGGCGACGACTACACGCCCTCGGTGCTGGCCCCGCTGCTGCACCTGGCTCCGCGGACGATGGCCGGGCGGCTCGGCGAGGCCCGGGTGCTGGTCAATGACCTGCCACGCACGCTGCGCTCTGCTCTCGACGGCGAGTTGGAGCCCTGGCGGGTCGGCGCGATCGTGTCCGGTGCGCTCGGCGTGAGCGCCGAGCGGATGCCCGACTTCGAGGCCGCGCTCTTCGGCGACGGCGGGCCAGGCGATGCCACGGCCGGCGTGTTGCGCAAGCGTGCCGAACGCACCGCGGCTCGGGTCGACCCGCAGTCGCTCGCCCACCGTCGTGCCGCCGGGACCCGCGAGCGGTGCGTGCGGGTGTCGCCGGGTGCCTTGCCGGGGACCACCCAGTGGCAGGCCGTCGCGCCCGCCGAGCGATCCCAGCAGGCGTGGGAGGCGGTCTGCGAGTTGGCCGACGAATACCTCAAGGGCAAGCCGGAGTTGTCGCCCGGTCAGGCGCGCGCCGACGCCTTCCTCGACCTGCTGCTCAGTGACGTGCAGGTGCAGACCGTGGTGACGCTCGGTGTCACGGACGCGACGATCACTGCCCTGACTGCCGTGACAGCGCTGACTGCCCCAGCAACCACTCCCACCACGCAGATCCCCACCCCCGCGCCCACCACGCGCATCCCCACTTCCGCGCCCACCGCCCACGCCCCCACCCCCGCGCCTATCACGCGCATCCCCGCCACGACGCCCGGTCTGGTCGACATCGGTTCCTGCGGGTGGCTGCTCGGCGACGAGGTGGCGGCCCTGTTGCGCCATCCCGACACCCTCATCCGGCTGGCCAAGCTCGACCCGCTGACCGGGGCGACGGCATACCTCTCCTCGCAGACCTATCGGCCGGGAGCCGAGTTGGCGCGTTTCGTCCGGGACCGCGACGGGACGTGCCGGTTCCCGGGCTGCCGGGTGCCCGCCGCGCGCTGCGATCTCGACCACGCGGTGCCCTATCCGCACGGGCCGACCGATGCCCGCAACCTGCACTGCCTCTGTCGGCGGCATCACGGCTTCAAGCACCATGCCGGCTGGTCGGTCGATCTCGCCTGGGATGGCACGCTCACCTGGACCGCGCCGACCGGCCGGGCCTATGTGACCTTCCCCCGGGACCGGCGCGAGGACGCCGCGTAGGCACCTGCGCTCGTAGTCTGGCCCCAAGATCGGAAGAGCGTCGTGTAGGGAAAGAGTGTGTGAGCTTGTGTAGATCTC
>CAZNLX010000056.1:0-9343 GCA_964573925.1 uncultured Intrasporangiaceae bacterium | reverse complement strand
TGTTCATCTCGGTGGCCTTCGGGGTCGGGCTCCGTGAACAAACACGAAGGCCGCGGATCCCGTGTCGGGTTCCGCGGCCTGGAGGTGAGACCGGTCTAGTCAGGCTAGACGGGTGGACTCCCAGTGGCGGAACGGTGGACGTCGTTGGTCGGGTTGGGGGTGGCGTAGCCAGCGGCGAAGCCCATGCCTGCGCCATTGGCGGCAAACTCGGCCGGGCCCGCGATGACGCGGCGCGAAGCGGACGGAGTCCACCCCTGGACGGTCGTGAGGACGGGAAGCAGCAGGTGGCCGGTGCCAATGCAGCCGCTCTCGACTCGCGCCGTCTTGCGCGTCATCGTCATGGTCTTCTCCATCAACGCCGACCTCCTCTCGCAATCCTCGTGGTCCCGCCAGGACACCCTGGGCCCTGCGGGTTGTGCGCTCTCGAGGGTAGCCCCCGCACGCCGCGGCGACAAACGAATTAATGAGGTTCCGCCCCGCGTGTCGCAGCGGGCCGTCATCGCGCCGCCAAATCTATTGCAGCACAAGTCTCTTCAGCCGACCTGATCGGATCTCCCCCGGCGAGGATCTTGAGGACGGCACCGCCATAGCGATCCAGTTTGAGCGCACCCACCCCGGGAACGGCCGCCACCGCGCGCAGATCGCCCGGGGAGCGTTCGGCCAGGGCGATGAGGGTCGCATCGGTGAAGACGACGTATGCCGGCACCTTCAGGGTGCGCGCGACCTCACCGCGCCAGGTGCGCAGCGCCTCGAAGATCGCCTCGTCGTAGGCCGGCGGGCAGTCCTCGCAGCGGCCGATCTTGCGGGTGGCCGCGGTGACCAGCTCGGTGCCGCAGCCGCGGCATACCGTGGGCAGCCGGGGACCTCGGGCCTGACGACGCTCGGGGTCCGCGGACGAGCCACCCGACCGCCGAGGCTGGGAACGCGCCCCCGCACCGAGGATCCCCGAAGCTGGGTCCAGGAAGCGGGACGGCCGTCGCGAGGCACGAGCCCCGGGGGTGCGGGCGCTCGCCCAGCTCAGGTGCAGCTCGCGGCGGGCCCGGGTGAGCCCGACGTAGAGCAGTCGCCGTTCCTCCTCGATGGCCACCTCCCCCTCGGCGAGCACGATCGGCAGGAAGCCGTCCGAGCATCCGACGAGGAAGACCGTGTCCCACTCCAGGCCCTTTGCCGCGTGCAGGGAGGCCAGGGTGACCCCGGCGACGGCGGGAGCGTGTTGAGCCGCGGCCCGTTCGTCGAGCTCCCGGATCAACTCACCCATCCGGGCCGCCGGGCTGGTGGCGACCAGGTCTTCGGCGAGTCCGACGAGCGCGGCCAGGGACTCCCACCGTTCGCGCTGCGCACCGCCGGCACTCGGGGGGGCAGTCGTCCAGCCGACCCCGGTGAGCACGTCGCGGACCAACGCGGCCAGCGGCATCGACCCATCGTCGCCTCGGACCGCGCCCCGCAGCAACACGATCGCGCTGCGCACCTCCTGCCGGGCGAAGAACCGCTCGCCCCCACGGACCAAGTAGGGGATGTCGCGTTCGGCAAGCGCCGCTTCGACCGCTTCGGATTGGGCGTTGGTCCTGAAGAGCACGGCGATCTCGGCCGGCGGACGGCCGCCGTCGACCAGGGCCTTGATCGCGGTCGCCACCCCGGCCGCCTCGGAGGGATCGTCGGGGTATGCCGTGAGCGCCGGTTGCGGTCCGGGCGCACCCTGGGCCTGGAGGTCGGCGTGGGCGGGAGCCATCCGGGCTTGGCCACCCCGTGCGCCCCCGGCCGTCGCGGGGAACCCCTCGGCCGCCGCGCGCAGGCTCGGGCGTGCGGCGCGGATAACGGTGTTGGCCAGCGACAGGATCTGCGGGGTACTGCGATAGTTGCGGACCAGCCGCACCATCCGGGCCTGCGGGTGCCGGTCGCGGAAGGACAACAGGTGCTCGGGAGTGGCTCCGGTGAACGTGTAGATGGTCTGTGCTGGATCCCCGACGACGCACACCTCGTCCCGGCCGCCGAGCCACAGCTCGAGCAGGCGTTGTTGCAGGGCGTTGACGTCCTGGTATTCGTCGACAACGAAGTGCCGGTACTGCTCGCGCACCGCCCGGGCGATGTCGGGACGGTCGTCCAGAATGCCGGCCATGAGCAGCAGGACGTCCTCGAAGTCGATGACGCCGCGCTCGGACTTGCGGTCCTCGTAGCTCTCCCATACCCGAGCCATCGCCGTGTGATCGATCCCGGGGGCGTCTCGGCGCACCCGCCGAGCCCCCGCGGCATACGTCGACGGAGTGAGCAGTGAGACCTTGCCCCACTCGATTTCCGCGGCCAGGTCGCGGATGGCGGTCCGGTCGAACTGCATCCGCAGCCTCGAAACGGCCTCGGCGACGACCGGAGCCTTGCTGGCCAAGACCTCGGGGGCCGCGCCGCCCACCGCCTGCGGCCAGAAGAAGTGCAGCTGTCGCAGGGCTGCGGCGTGGAAGGTCCGCGCCGGCACCCCACCCACGCCCAGTTCGCGCAGCCGGGTGCGCATCTCGCCGGCTGCCCGCGCGGTGAAGGTCACGGCCAGGACACGCTGCGGGGCATAGGCCCCCGAATGGACCCCGTAGGCGATCCGGTGGGTGATCGCTCGAGTCTTGCCGGTCCCGGCACCGGCGAGCACGCACATGGGGCCGAGCGGGTTGGCCGCGACCTCCCGCTGCTCGGGGTCGAGGGCGGCCAGGACGGCGTCGGCACGCGAGGGCGCCTCACCCACGGGCTCCTCCTGGTCGACTCGGTATGCCGCGCCGCGGCTCGGGGTCGATCCTAGGTCCGCACACGGACAGCCAGCGTGGCTACAGGCCGCCCCCGAGAGTGAGCCCACCGTCCACGACGAGGGTCTGTCCGGTGATCCAACCGGCGTCCTTGGAGAGCAGGAAGCTCACCGCGCCCGCGACGTCTTCGGGGACCCCCAACCGCTGCATCGGGTATGCCGCGGCAACCTTGTCCTCGCGCCCGACGTAGAGGGCCTGGGCGAACTGGGTCTTGACCACCGCCGGGGCCACCGCGTTGACCCGCACCGCAGGTGCCAACTGAGCACCCAACTCGGCCGTCAGGTGGATAAGGGCCGCCTTGGAGACCCCGTACCAGCCGATCGGGCCGCTGGAGCGCAGCCCAGCGATCGAGGCGACGTTGACCACCGCGCCCGGATGCTCGGTCGACCCCAGCCCGGCCGCCACGGCCTTGCGCACCCACGAAAAGGCGGCGACGACGTTCACCTCGAGGATCTTGCGCACGACATCGGTGTCGACGTCGAGCATCGGTCCGTAGACCGGGTTGATCCCGGTGTTGTTGACGAGCAGGTCCAGACCACCGAACCGCCGCCGGGCCAGGGCGATCGCCTCGTCCTGGTGGGCCTCGTCGGCCGCATTGCCCGCCAGCCCGACGGCATACTCCTGGCCGCCGAGCTCGGCAACCGCAGCAGCGAGGGGCTCGGGCTTGCGCGCCGTGACGACGACGCGCGCGCCCTCCTGGATCAGCCGCTGGGCGATCCCGAAGCCGATGCCACGGCTTGCACCGGTAACGACGGCAACGGCCCCGGAATGCACTCCCACGTCGACCGGCTCAGAAGCCGAGGTCGCGGCCGATGAGTTCCTTCATGATCTCGTTGGAGCCGGCCCAGATCTTGGTCACCCGGGCGTCCCGCCAGGCGCGCGCGGCCCGGTACTCGTTCATGAAGCCATAGCCACCGTGCAGTTGCACGCACTCGTCGAGAACCTCGCTCTGCACCTGAGCGGTCCACCACTTGGCCTTGGCCGCGTCGACCGGCGAGAGCTGGTGCTTGGCATGCGCCGCGACACAGTCATCGACGTAGGCCTGAGCGACCTCCAGCTTCGTGAGCATCTCGGCAAGCTTGAACTTGTTGTGCTGGAACATGCCGATCGACTGGCCGAAGGCCTTGCGCTCCTTCGCGTAGACGACCGTCTCCCGGAAGATCTGGAAGGCGTGCGCGATGTTGGACACCGCCGCACCGACCCGCTCCTGCGGCAGCCGCTGCATCATCGCGATGAAGCCGCCGCCCTCGGGGCCGAGCCGGTTGGCGTCGGACACCCGGACGTTCTCGAAGAACAGTTCGGCGGTGTCGGACTCGTCCTGGCCGACCTTGTCGAGCTTGCGTCCGTTGACGAAGCCCTCCATGCCGCGCTCGACCATGAACAGGGTGATGCCCTTCGGACCCTTCGAGGGGTCGGTGCGGGCCGCGACGATGACCAGGTCGCACTGGTACCCGTTGGTGATGAAGGTCTTGGATCCGTTGATGATCCAATCGCCGGAGCCGTCCTCGGCGCGGACCGCGGTGGTCTTGAGCGCAGCCAGGTCCGAGCCGCCCGAGGGCTCGGTCATCCCGATGGCGATGATCTTCTCGCCAGTGGCAATCCCCGGCAGCCAGCGCTGCTTCTGCTCCTCGGTGCCCAGGTCCACGATGTAGGGCGGACAGACGTCGGCGTGGATGCCGAAACAGGCGGCGGTCGCCGCGTTGAAGTGGCCCCACTCCTCGGCGAGGACGGCGTTGAAGCGGTAGTCCCCGGCTCCGGCGCCGCCGAACTCCTCGGGGATGTCCATCCCCAGGAAGCCCTGCTTGCCCGCCTCGAGCCAGATGTCCCGCGGGATCGACTTGAGGGAGATCATCTCCTCGACGCGCGGCTTGAGCGAGCGCTCGACGAACTCCTTGACGCTGGCACGGAAGTCCTCGTGCTCCTCGGAATAGAGATTGCGCGGCATGGGTGACCTCCCGGGACGAACACGGCAATGTGACATAAGCAAGCGCTTGCTTAGCATGTCATAGGTGCGGCATGCTGTCCACTGTGCCGACCATCCCAGCGGCCGTGACACCTGCCACCGCGGCACCGTCACCCCTCACCTCCGCCAACCCGCCCGTGGAGTCCGTTTCGAGCCCGAGCGAATCGGTCCTGCGACTGTTCGCCGCCGCCGCGGAGTCGTTCGCCGACAAGGGATTCCACGCCACGACGACCCGCGACATCGCCTCCCGGGCCGGCCTGTCCCCGGCCGGGGTCTACGTCCACTTCGCTTCCAAGGAGGACCTGCTCTTCCACCTCAGCCGGGACGGTCACCAAGAGGCGCTCGCCCTGGTCACTGGGGCCGCTGCCGGTGCCCCCGACCCCGCCTCGGCGCTCGCCGCGGTGATGGCGAGGTTCAGCGCCTGGCACGCGGAGAACTACGCGATCGCCCGGGTGGTCCAGCACGAGTTCCCGCATCTGTCGGCCGAACACCAGGCTGAGGTCCTCGCCTTGCGCAAACGGATTGACCATGCGGTCCGCGACGTGCTGCGGGCCGGCCAACGGGCGCAGGTGTTCACCCTCGACGACGTGCCTGACACCGCCCTGGCGCTGCTGTCCATCGTCGTGGACGTGGCCCGCTGGTACACCCCTGCGGTGCACCGCACCCCCGCCCAGATCGGTGCCACCAACGCGGCGCTGGGATTGCGTCTGGTCGGCCACCAGGGGGACCCTCCGGTCACCCCGTGAGCACCGCCAGCAGCCCGCTGAGCGTCACGAACGACACCCCGGTGGTCACCAGGAGCACCCCGGCAATCGGTTCCTGCTCGCCGTAGGGCGACGCGAGCACCGGCATGATCGACATGATCGGCAGTGCGCCGGTGACCACGAGGCCGATCCGCAGTTCGTGGCTCAGCGCCGGCATCCCCCATGCTACGACGGCGGCGAGCGCACCGAGCACGAGCGCCGGGTGCAGCCCGGTCAGCGAAACGACCAGGCCGGCGGCCAGACCGGCCAGCAGCGGGTTGCGGGTGAGGCGGGCGGCATACGCGCGCATCCGGGCCGCCCGGGGCCCGTGGCTCGCGGCCCCCTCGGCGAGCAGATACATCAGCGGCAGGACGAGGAGATTCTCGACGAGCATGCTCAGCCCGAGCACCAGCCCGGCCGTCGTAGGAATGGTGAGCAGCAGCAACGGGTAGCCGACGAAGCCGCTGTTGCTGCCCGACATCCCCAGTCCGTCGAAGGCCCGTTCGGCGGCCGTCGCGCCGCGGGCCCGAGCCAGCGTGTAGCCGGTCGCGAAGGCCAGAACCGACCCGATCGCGTATGCCGTGAGATAGGTCGGGTTGACGATGTCGGCGACCGGGCGGGTGGCGATGGCCAGGAAGAGCATGCAGGGCAGGGCGAAGCTGATGACGAAGGTGGCCAGGACGCGCATGTCCGCGCGGTCCAGGATGCCGCGCCGGACGGCCAGATGGCCGATCGCCACACAGGCGTAGATCGGGATCGTGATCGCCAGGACCGAGAGCATCCAGGCCAGGCTAGGCCCCCACCGACTTGCGGTGGGCACCACCCGCCGCTGGGATGGGGACATGACCTCCGCGGCCGCCGAACCCCGATCGGTGCGCTTCGGTCCCGGCGCGGAGGATGCCTACGACGCCTGGCTGCCCGAGTCGGGTCGGGCCGACGCGACGGTCGTCCTCGTGCACGGCGGGCTGTGGCTGGCGGCATACGACCGGGCACACCTGCGTCCATTGGGTGGCGCGTTGGCCCGGGACGGCTGGCCGGTCGCGTCGGTGGAATACGCCCGGGTGGGTATGCCGCGCGGCGGCTGGCCCGGGACCGGCACCTCGGTCCTGGCCGCCCTGGACGCGGTGGCCCAGGACCCGGTGCTGCCCGGGCGGCTGGTGCTCGTCGGGCACTCGGCGGGGGGCCAGCTCGCCGTCTGGGCCGCCAGCAACGGGCGGGCCCTCGGGTCGGTGGACCTGGTCGGCGTCATCTCGCTGGCCGGGGTGCTGGACCTGCGCTCGGCCGACGCCGACGACCTGGGGTTCGGTGCGGTCCGTGGCCTGCTCGGGGGCGCACCGGAGCAGCACCCGGAACAGTGGGCCGACGCCGACCCGGTGCGCGGGAGGCTGGACGTTCCGGCGGTGCTCCTGCACGGCGTGGACGACGACCTCGTCCCGGCCGCGATCTCGCGCTCTTACCTGGACAGCCGGGGACCGCGAGACGCCTCCTGCCGGCTGGAGGTGATGTCCGGGTGTGAGCACTTCGGGCTGATCGACCCGATGCACGCGGCATACCAGCGGCTCCTTGCCGCTCTCGTGGAGCTGACCGGGCGGGGCCCGGTGGCCGGGTCGCGATGACCGAGGTGGCGGGCGGATCCCACCCCGGTCACAGTGTCCTCGTCGTGCCGGTGCCGGCCCTCGAGCCGCTCGTGCGGGCCCGGCATGAGCACTACGACGCGGACTATGTCTCGGCCGACCCGACCTTCGCCCACGCCCATGTCACAGTCCTCGGTCCGTGGATCGACCGGGCGCACCTGAGCGCCACCGACCTGCAGGGCGTCGAGCGGATCGCCCGCGCGACATCGTCGTTCGAGGTGCGGTTCACGCGAGTCGAGACCTTCCCCAACGGGATCATCCATCTCGTGCCCGAACCGGCCGAGCCCTTCTCCGCGCTCACCGCGGCGCTGTGGGGAGCCTTCCCCAGCTGCCCCCCGTATGCCGGTGCGTTCGGCCACGTGGCTCCGCACGTGACCCTCGACGCGCTCGGCCCCGGGGTCACCGCGGCGGTGGTCCGCAGCTGGTTGGAGGGGCAACTCCCCCTGCGGACGGTTGCGGACCGAATCCAGCTGTCCTGGTACGAAGCCGGGGGTTGCCGGACTCTGGCGGCCTGGCCGTTGACCGGCTGACCCGCCGACCGTTGTGCCCCGGTCGGTTCGACCCACCGGTCTCCCCGGTCGGCGCGTGCCGGGGCTCAGTCGCGGGTCAACTTGCGGTAGGTCACCCGGTGCGGTCGGGTGGCCTCCTCGCCCAGCCGCTCGATCTTGTTCTTCTCATAGGCATCGAAGTTGCCTTCGAACCAGTACCACTTGGCGGGGTCGTCCTCGTCGCCCTCGTAGGCGAGGATGTGCGTGGCCACCCGGTCGAGGAACCACCGGTCGTGGCTGATGACGACTGCGCACCCCGGGAAGTCCAGCAGGGCGTTCTCCAGGGACCCCAGGGTCTCGACATCGAGGTCGTTGGACGGCTCGTCGAGCAGCAGGAGATTGCCGCCCTGCTTGAGGGTGAGGGCGAGGTTGAGCCGGTTGCGTTCCCCGCCGGACAGCACGCCGGCCGGCTTCTGTTGGTCGGGACCTTTGAAGCCGAACTGCGAGACATAGGCCCGCGACGGGATCTCGACCTGGCCGACCTTCATGTAGTCCAGACCGTCGGACACGACCTCCCAGAGGGTCTTGTTCGGGTCCAGGCCGGCGCGGGCCTGGTCGACGTAGGAGATCTTGACCGTCTCGCCGATCTTCACCTCGCCGGCGTCGGGTGCCTCCAAGCCGACGATCGTCTTGAAGAGCGTCGTCTTGCCGACCCCGTTGGGACCGATGACACCGACGATGCCGTTGCGGGGCAGGGTGAAGGACAGGTTGTCGATGAGCACCCGGTCGCCGAAGCCCTTGCGCAGGTTGCGCACCTCGATGACCTGCGAGCCCAGCCGCGGACCCGGCGGGATGGCGATCTCCTCGAAGTCCAGCTTGCGGGTGCGGTCGGCCTCCGCGGCCATTTCCTCGTAGCGCGCCAACCGGGCCTTGCTCTTGGCCTGGCGACCCTTGGCGTTGGAGCGAACCCACTCCAGTTCGTCCTTGAGCCGCTTGGCCAGCTTGGCGTCCTTGCGGCCCTGGATCTGCAGGCGCTCGGCCTTCTTCTCCAGGTAGGTCGAGTAGTTGCCCTCGTAGGGGTAGAGCCGGCCGCGGTCGACTTCGGCGATCCACTGGGCGACGTTGTCGAGGAAGTAGCGGTCGTGGGTGACCGCCAGGACGGCCCCCGGATACTGCGCGAGGTGCTGTTCAAGCCACTGCACGGACTCGGCGTCCAGGTGGTTGGTCGGTTCGTCGAGCAGCAAGAGGTCGGGTTTCTGCAGGAGCAACTTGCACAGGGCGACCCGGCGCCGCTCCCCACCGGAGAGCACGGTGACGTCGGCGTCGCCGGGCGGGCAGCGCAGCGCGTCCATCGCCTGCTCGAGTTGACTGTCCAGATCCCAGGCGCCGGCGTGGTCGATCTCATCCTGCAGCTTGGCCATCTCGTCGCCGAGCTTCTCGTAGTCGGCGTCCGGCTCGGCCATCTCCAGAGCGATCGCGTTGTAGCGGTCGAGCTTGGCCTTGATCTCGCCGGCACCCTCCTCGACATTGCCGAGGACGGTCTTGGATTCGTTGAGCGGCGGCTCCTGCAGGAGGATGCCGACCGTGTAGCCCGGAGTCAGCCGGGCCTCCCCGTTGGACGGCTGGTCGAGCCCGGCCATGATCTTGAGGATCGTCGACTTGCCCGCGCCGTTGGGTCCGACGACACCGATCTTGGCGGTCGGGTAGAACGCCATCGTCACGTCGTCGAGGA
>CAZNLX010000055.1:0-9568 GCA_964573925.1 uncultured Intrasporangiaceae bacterium | reverse complement strand
CCTTGAGCGCCTTCTTGAGCGCGATCATGCCCTCGTAGGTGTAGAACTCGTGGACGCTCTTGCGCCACTCCGAGCCGAGCATGCCTTCGGTCTGGTCCGGTCGCGGTGTCGTGCCGGTGGCGATGACGAGGTAGTCGTAGGTCAGCTCGCGACCGTCGGCGAGGTGGACGGTCTTGCCCTCCGCGTCCACCCGGTCGATCTCGGCCATGAGCAATTCGATGCCGTCGTCGATGAAGGCGTGCCGCGAACGGCGGACCTGCTTCACCTTGTTGATCCCGAACGGCACGAACAGGTAGGCCGGCTGGTAGTCGTGGTTGTCGTCCTTGTCGACGACGACGATTCGCCAGTCCTCGGCCGCCAGGTGGGCGCGCAGCTTGTTGGCTGTCATCGTCCCGGCGGTGCCCCCGCCGAGGATCACGAGGGTGCGCATGTGGATCAGTCCTTCATCAGGTGTCTCGGGTGGAGCCTGTACGTGAAAGAATACCCCCGCGGGTATGCCGCCCGGCGGGCCGAAGGTCCCCGGCCGGTGTGCGTCGCAGCACACTGATCCAGCCCTCAGCCGAAGGAGTCGTGGGAGGATGACCGACATGACGACGGTGGAATTGACACCCGAGGAGCTGGCCAAACTGGCCAACCGGTTGCGCCGTGCCCAGGGCCAGATCGGGGGCGTCCTGCGGATGATCGAAGAGGGGCGCGACTGTCAGGACATCGTCATGCAGCTCGCCGCGGTGCGTCGCGCCGTCGACCGGGTCGGCTTCTCGATCATCGCCACCGGGCTCAAGCAGTGCGTCAACGAGGCACACGAACGTGGCGACTCCGAGGTCGACACCGCGCTCATGGAGAAGCTCTTCATCAGCCTCGCCTGAGCGCGCTCAGACCGGTTCCGATCCGCTCGACGTCCCGAGGCCGTCGGCTCCGCCTGCACCCCCATCGGGCCCGCTGGGACGTGACGATCCACGTGCGTCCGCCTGCAGTTCATCGATCCGGCGATGCAGCAGGGCCACCTCCTCGGCGAGGACTCGGGTCTCGGACTCCAGGTCGCCGATCTCGACCGACAACTGGACCGAGATGACGAAGAGCACGCCCACCGCGCCCACGAAGAGGAGGTTGGCCGGGACCATGACTCCGACCAACCGAGCGAGCCATGCGGCGATGTCCGGGAAGAGGGCGAGGACGAAGACCCCGGAGGAAAGGGCGAGCCACAGGGCGGCATACTTCTCGCGGATCCGACGACGTCGCAGCAGCAGCAGGACGACGACCAGGCCGCTTCCACAGGCGAGGATCGCGAGCAGCCGACTCGTCATGGCGCACCCTTCGTCGAACTCGGGTCCGGCGCGGCGTGGCCGGGTGGTTGGCGCAGCTTGGCTAGGCCGAGCACGACACCGGCCCTGGCGAGATAGAGGGCGGCCCGCGCAGGACTCTGACTGGACTCGCCGTGCAGCCGGGGTCGCATCGCCACGGGGACCTGGCTGATCCGCAGTCCGCACCGGGCGGCCAGCACGAGCGACTCCAAGGTGTCGCCCAGATACTCCTCGGGGAAGTCCCGGGCGAACAGCGGCAAGGCCGCCCCGGTCGTCAGCCGGAAGCCGGACGTGACATCGGTCAGCCGGGTGCCGCAGGTGCGGCTGAGGGAAGCCGCGAGCAGGCGCATCGCGAATCGCCGGGCCGGTCCCACGGCGTAGTCGCCCGCGCCGGCGAAGCGAGCCCCGATGACGATGTCCCGTCCGAGTCGGGCCTCGCGCACGAGCTCAGGGATGTATGCCGGGTCGTGCTGGCCGTCGGCGTCCACCTGGACGACCGTGTCGTAGCCGTGCCGCAGGGCGAACTTGAACCCGGCCCGCATCGCCCCCCCGACCCCGAGGTTGAACGGCAACCGGATGACCTCGGCGCCCGCGGCGGCCGCGCGGGCACCCGTGCCGTCACGGGAGCCGTCGTCCACGATGAGGATCTGCGCATCCGGATTGGTCGCGGCCACCTCTGCGACGACGGCCGCGACCGAGGCCGCCTCGTTCCAGGCCGGCACGACGACGAGCAAGCGGTCGGTCACCGGACCGCCTCGGGCGTGGCCCTCGTCAGGGCTGCCAGGTGCTCGGCGACGATGGCCGAGGGACTGCACCGGCCGGCCGCTCGGGGTCGCGCGAAGTCGCGCCAGCGGCTGAGGAAGCCGACGAGCACCGCCGGCTCCATCCGGGTGAGCACGACATTGTCGCCGAGCCCCTGACGGCGCTCGGTCACCCTCCGGTGCACCGCACAGGGGATCCCGAGCGCGGCGCACTCCTCCTGCAGCCCGCCCGAATCGGTCACGACGAAGGCCGCGCGTCGGAGCACCGGCAGGAACGCGGCATACGGGCGTTTGGGGACGAGGAAGAACCGTTCCTCGACCAGGGAGGTCAGGCCCGTCTCGGCGATCGTCCGGCGTTCGGGGCCACCGGCGACGAAGACGAGGGGCAGGGTGTCCGGGCGGCGCTGCCAGGCCGGGTCGACTCCGGCGAGCAGCCGGACCGTGCGGGCGAACTCGGCCCCGTCGCGGAGCAACTCGTGACGGTGCAGGGTGACCAGCCCGAAGGGGCCGGCCGGGAGCTCCGGGGTGCTCGCCGAGCCGTCGGCCTGCCCCCCGGGCGGCTGGGCGTCCTCCGGGTCGGCCAGGACGAGGGCGTCGACAACCGTGTTGCCGTGGGTGTGGACGATGGTGCCTCGTGCTCCGGCCCGTTCGAGGTTAGCGACCTCGTGGGCGGTCGGCGCGAAGTGGACGCGGCTGAGCCGGCGGACGATGCGCCGGTTGAGCTCCTCGGGGAACGGATCGCGCAGGCTCGTGCTGCTCAGGCCGGCCTCCAGGTGCGCGACCGGCAGCCCCGACAATCGGGCCGCGAGGGCACCGAGGACCGTGGACATCGTGTCGCCGTGGACGAGGACGAGGTCGAGGTCTGCGTCCCCGCCGGCGAGACGGCGTCGCCGCCGAGTCGTGGCCAAGGCCCGCAAGCCGGCCACGAACACCCGGGCGGCCCACAGCGGGACCTGAGTGGTCCGCGTGATGTCGATCCGGTGCCCGGCGCCAACGAGTTGACGGTCCGGTCCCCGGCAGCCGAGCGCGGCCAGCGTCTCGGGCACCCCTTCGACGTGCTGGCAGGTCGTCCACAGCTCGTGGCGAATCCCGTCCCGGTCCAGGTGGGCGAGCACCGGGGCCAGCTTGATGAATTCGGCCGTGGTGCCGGCAACGGCGATCACAGTCACGAAAACACCTCCTGGCCCTGGGCTCTTATACTACGAACCGCCACCCCGAGAGCGGAGAAGTCGATGGCCGGCGCGGGAGCCCTCGGCGTGATCATCCCGACCTTCAACGAGGGTCCGTGGGTCGTGCGGGCGGTGGCCGCCCTCCGCGAAGCCGCGTCGTCGGCGCGCTGGCCGGTGCGAATCGTGGTCGTCGACGACGGCGGTGCACCGGAACACCACGAGGTCCTGACCAAGCTGGAGGGCCCCGACCTGCGCGTCCTGCGTCAGCGGAACGCCGGGCGGTTCGCGGCCAGGCTGGCCGGACTGCGGGCCGACGACACCGAGTTCGTCCTGCTGCTGGACTCCCGGGTGCTCGTCGGCGCCGGATCCTTGGCGGCCCTGCGCGAGGACCTCGAGTCGGGGCGGGCTCGGGCCTGGAATTTCCACGTCGATGTTGCCGATGAGGGTGCCCCTTGGACGTCCTTCTGGTCGGGGATCACCAAGGTGTTCTGGCGCAGCTACTTCGCCCGGCCGCACCGGGTCACCTTCGGGACGGCCGACTTCGACCGCTACCCGACCGGCACGACGGCGTTCCTGGCGCCCCGCGCCGACCTGCTCGCGGCCACCGAGTCGTTCGACTCCCTCTACGACCGCCCGGACCTGGCCTCCGATGACACCAAGCTGCTGCGCTCCCTGGCCGGGACCACCCCGATCACGATCGACCCGCGGATCGCCTGCACCTATCACGGCAAGTCCGGTCTGCGCCGATGGGCCGGACAGGCCTACTTCCGCGGGACGACTTTCATCGACGGCTATGTCCCCGACGCCGGCCGGGCTGCCGCGCTGCTCGCCGGGGGTGTCCTGCTGGCGGCCGGCGCGACGGCCGGGCTGGTCGTTCGCCCCCGGCTCACCCTCGGTGCGGGGTTGCTCGGCTGGGCCGGGGCCGGAGTCATCGCCCGCGCCTCCGGCGGCACGCCCCGCGAGGTCGCGGCGGTGGTGGGCCTGCTGCCTCCGTTCGGGGTCTGTTTCGGCGCCGGCCTGATCCGGGGCCTCGGGTTGGCCGTTCGAGGGCGGCGATGACCGCGCAGGACCGGCGGTGGATCGCCCGGTCGATGACGGCCACCGGAGTGGCCACCGTCGTGTCCAGTGCCCTGGGCCTGCTCCTGCTCGTGGTCGTGGCGCGCTGGCTCGGGCCGGACGACAACGCCGCCTTCTTGTCGATCTGGGGGCTGGTCTTCGGGGTGGCGGCGATCGTCGGCGCGGGGGATGGCGAGATCGCTCGACTGGCTGCCCGGGCCGCTGCGGCCGGCTCCCGCGCCCCCCGCTCGGTCGTCTCCGTCGCCCTCCTGGCCGGCCTGCTCGGCGTCCTGGCCACGGTCGTCGCGGTGCTCACTCCTTGGGGGCGCGGGCTGACGTCCGGCTCCCCGGGACTGCTCGCCGTCATCCTCCTCGCCCCGCTGGCGGTGGCCGGAGAGTCCGTCGTGCGCAGTTCGCTGCTGGGATCGGGCGACGTCACCTCGTATGCCGTCGTCGTCGTTGCTGAGGCCGTCGTGCGCTTGGCCGCCCTCGGCCTGGCCGTGTCGCTCGTTGCCGCCTCGCTTCCCTGGGCGGTCACCGCCGTGGTGACCGGATGTTTCGGCTGGCTCGCCATGGCCGGCCGGGCCGCCCGGGTCGTCGACTGGGCCCGCGGGCCCCTCGACCTGGCTCGCTCCGGACGAGCGTTCGTGGCCCTCGCCGGGGCCAACGGGCTGTCGGCACTCGTGCTCACGGCATACCCGACGCTCGTGGCCGTGGTGCTCGGCGGTTCTCAGGGGCTGGCCGTCGCGTTCGCGGCGATCACCGTCGCCCGGCTGCCGCTCGTGCTCCTCGGCCCGGCCCAGGCGCTGGTGGTCCCGGTGGCCACCCGGATGCTGGCTCGCGGCGAGCGGGACCGACTGGGGCGGCTACGGGCCCGAATCGCGGGATGGTCCGTCGCGGGTGCGCTCGGGCTGGGTGGGCTCGGCTATGCCGTGGGGTCACCCGCCATGGTGGTCGCCTTCGGCCCCGGGTATGCCGCCGATCCGATGCTGCCGGCCCTGAGCCTGGCGGCGACCTGCCTGATCGGCGGCAGCCTGCTGCTGTGTGGTCTGCTTGTCGCCCATGAGCGCTATCTCTCGGTCACCGCGATCTGGGCGGTTTCGGCCGCGGCCGCCCTGCTCGGGCTGGTCGCGCCGGTCGGTACGGCACAGACGCGCACGATAGCCGGGTTCGCCCTGGCAGGAGTGGTCGCCCTGGCGGCCGCCATGGTCGGCTCAGGGCGTGCCGACCGGGGCGAGGCCTGAACCCGGGCCACCTGCCGAAGGCCCCCCGACGACGGTGAGCAAGACGCTCGTCGCGTCGGCGAAGTGCACGGAAACCCGGCAGACCGCATAGCGGTCGGTCGCCCCAGTGAGGTCGGCCGTGACGACGGTCGGGCGCGGTGTCCCGGCCAGCACCTCGCACTCCTGCTCCGGGGTGAGGTCCCCGCGGGGCAACTGGGGCCGGGTGTCCAACGGACGGAACAGGTCGAGCAACTGCCGGGCGTAGGGGTCGCGGTAGTTCGCCGGACTCCGCCAGGCCAGGTAGGCGTCCTTGGCCCCCGGGGCGTAGAGTGTGCGCAACAGCGGGAGGACGTCGTTGTTCCCGATCCGGCCGCGGGGCAGCTCGGCCGCCTGAACCGAGGTGACCGCCAGGCCCGCGAGCGTCGCGAGGGTGACCAGCACGCTGACCCCCGCCCAGCGTCGAGCCCCGGCGGAGAGGATGGGGGCGAGCGCCGCGGGCAGCAGCGGGACGAGCACCAAAGCGCCGACCCAGAGCATCTTGCGCGGGTAGTAGGCGAGCAACGGGACTCCGGCGCTGCGGGCCAGCGCGGCAGCGGTGAGCAGCAGCGGCACCGCGGCGAGCAGGACGACGCGCCAACTACCCAGCGGCCGCCAGGGGGTCGCCCGGCCGGACCGCGTCCCCAGCTGCCCTGTGGCCGCCGCACGCGTCCCTTGGGACGTCCCTCCAGTCGCCCCGGCGAGCCGGCGGTCACGCAGCTCGAAGCCGAGGATGACGAGCACGGACGGCACGACGAACGGGAGGAATTCCCAGAACAACCGCTCGACATGACCGTTCGCCCCGGCCAGCCCCACCCCGACCGTGGTCACCAAGGCGAGCATGGGCGGCGCCGAGACGGCTGCGGTCACCGCCGCCCAGCCCAGGACCAGCCAGCGGTGCCCACCTCGCCAGAGCCGGGTGGCGACGAGCAGCCACACAACTGCCGGGCCGAGCACCGCCGCCTGCCAACCGTGCGCGGTGAGGACGATGCCGGCCGAGACGGTGGCCAGGGCCCCGGCCGAACGGCCGTCCTCGACGGCTCGGTTCACGGCCACGAGGACGACGACCGCGGCATACCCGAGGGTTTGGAAACCCGGCCACAGGACGAACATGAGCACCGGCGCCGTGAGCGCGATCGCCCCGCATCCGGCCGCCGTCGAGGCGCTGATCCAGGCCCGGCTCGGCGCGGTCCGGGCCGCCAGGAGGAAACCCAACCGACTCAATGCTGCGGTGAGCAGGGCGAACAGCAGCCAGGTCAGGGTCGCCTGGTGCTGCAGCGCGGTGACCAGCGCTCCAGGGGTGAGCTCGGTGCCGGTGAGCGAGACGGTCAGCGGCACCGCCGCGAAGGCGTGCCAGCCGATCGGATAGGGGTCGAAGCCGTAGTCCATCGCCCCGCTCACTGCGACCCGCAGGGCGAACTCGGTGTGCGTGATGTTGTCCCCGCCGAAGAAGAACCAGATCAACCCCACGTTGATCGGCTGCCATGCGGTGAGGATGGCCAGGCCGACGACGACCAGGGCCGGCAGTCCGGTGAGCAGCCGCGCCCCCAGCGGCAGGTCGGTCTCGGGCCGGCCGGCCCGCGGCGGCGCACCGCACCCGAGGAGTCGGGCGAGCGGGACGCCGGACCGGTCAGCCGCCGCGCCGGTGGCCCGGGAGGTCCGCGCTGCCCCCGCGGTCATCCACGCCGCGCCGGCCGCGGCCAGCGCCAGGGCGACCCCGACGAGTGCCACGAGGATCCGGGCGGTCGGGCCGGGAGTGATCGCGGCCCGGCCCAGCAGACCGGCCGCCTGGAAGACCGCGACGATGGCGAACGAGGTCCACAGGAAGGCCTCGAGCAGCCGGGCAAGCAGGGCTCGGCGGGGGGACATGGTCAGCGAAACGGTGACCACCAGCAGCGCCGCAGCGGCCACGCCGTGTCCTGCGATGGCGGCGACGGCCGTCGCGATCCCCGGGACGAAGCCCCGCCATCGGGTCCATCCGCCCAGCCGGGTGAGCGCATGCCCTGCCATGCCCCTGCTGCCCTTCGTCGTGGTGAGGCCGAGCCTAGGGGACCGGCCGTCGATGCCGCAGCGCACCGAGGGAGCCTCCGAGGTCAGCCGCCCGTCGAAGTCGGAAGGTCAGCCCCTCAGCGCCTGGGTGAAGTGTTCCGTCATTGCGTCGCTAAACAGGACGAAGCGCACGAGGTCGAGCGCGGCCAGTTCCGGGGCAGAGCGCACGGCACCGACTGCGACCCGCGCGACCGTTGCTGCCTCCCAGCCGTAGACCCCCGCGCTCACCGCCGGGAAGGCCACCGACCGAGCGCCCACCCGGACCGCCTCTCGCAGCGAGTTCGCGAAGCACGCCGCCAGGTCGGCCTCGTCGCGTTGCCCCCGGTGCCAGTTCGGTCCGACCGTGTGGATGACCCAGCGGCAGGGGAGGTTCCCCGCGCCGGTCGCCACGGCATACCCCACCGGAAGGCCCTGCGGGTATGCCGTGCGCCGCACCTGCCGACATTCCTCCAGGAGGTGAGGGCCGGCGGCGGCGTGGATCGCTCCGTCGACGCCGCCCCCACCGAGCAGGGTCGAGTTTGCGGCGTTGACGATGGCGTCGACGGATACCCGGGTGATATCCCCGCGGACGGCCTCGATGACGGTCACCGGCCCAGCCTGGCACGGCCGCCCCACGCACGGGAGTTGAGTGGAATAGACTCAACTTTGGTGAGGTTGCCTCGTAGGAGCCCCGCCGGGGCGACCACCCACGAACCAGGAGCACACGGCATACATGGACCTCCAGCTGACGACCAAGGCTCAAGAGGCGCTGTCGGCAGCCGTCCGCACGGCGGCGGCCGCCGGCCACCCGCACACCGAACCCGCGCACCTGCTCAAGGCGCTCACCGAGCAGAACGGGACGACGACCCCCGCCCTGCTGCAGGCGGGCGGTTCCAGCCTCGCCGCAGCGGCCCAGCTGGCCCAGCAGACATTGGCCGGTATGCCGTCCGCCTCCGGTTCCTCGGTCAGCGCGCCGGGGCTCTCGCGGGCCGCGATGTCGGCTCTGGAGACCGCGCGCTCCCTCATGACGAGCATGGGCGACTCCTACGTCTCGACCGACCATCTGCTGCTCGCCCTGGCCAAGACCGATCAGGCCAAGCGGTTCGGTCTGGACGCCGCGGCGATCGAGGCGGCGATCCCGCAGCTGCGCGGCGGCCGTGCGGTCGACTCGGACAACCCCGAGGGGACCTTCGACGCGCTGGCGAAGTACGGCACCGACCTCACCGCGCGCGCCCGGGAGGGCAAGCTCGACCCGGTCATCGGGCGTGACGCCGAGATCCGCCGGGTCGTCCAGGTGCTCTCCCGTCGGACGAAGAACAACCCCGTGCTCATCGGCGAGCCCGGCGTCGGCAAGACCGCGGTCGTCGAAGGGCTGGCCCAGCGGATCGTCGACGGTGACGTCCCCGAGAGCCTGCGTGGCAAGACCCTCATCAGCCTCGACCTCGGGGCCATGGTCGCGGGGGCGAAGTACCGCGGCGAGTTCGAGGAGCGGCTCAAGGCCGTCCTCGAGGAGATCCGCACGGCCGAAGGCCAGGTCGTCACCTTCATCGACGAGCTGCACACCGTCGTCGGTGCCGGTGCCACCGGCGAGGGCGCCATGGACGCCGGCAACATGCTCAAGCCGCTGCTCGCCCGCGGGGAGCTGCGGCTCGTCGGTGCGACCACCCTCGACGAATACCGCAAGCACATCGAGAAGGACGCCGCGCTGGAGCGGCGCTTCCAGCCGGTGTTCGTCGGCGAACCGTCGGTCGAAGACACGATCGCGATCCTGCGCGGGCTCAAGGAGCGTTACGAGGCCCACCACAAGGTCGAGATCGAGGACTCGGCGCTGGTGGCCGCGGCAACGCTGTCCGACCGCTACATCACCGGGCGGCAACTTCCCGACAAGGCGATCGACCTGGTGGATGAGGCCGCCTCTCGGCTGCGGATGGAGATCGACTCTTCGCCGGTCGAGATCGACCAGTTGCAGCGCACCGTCGACCGGATGCGCATGG
>CAZNLX010000054.1:0-9617 GCA_964573925.1 uncultured Intrasporangiaceae bacterium | reverse complement strand
GACGGCGGTATGCCGCCCGCGCAGGTCCCCCGGACGGCGGTATGCCGCCCGCGCAAGTGCGCGGGCGGCATACCGGATGGTGCGTGGCTGCTCCGGCGGGCCGAAGTCAGCTCTCGATCCGTGCTCGATCCGTGCTCGATCGGTGCTCGATCAGTGCGCCATGATCGCGGCGCGACCGGCCTCGAGGCGGGCCACCGGCACCCGGAACGGGGAGCAGGAGACATAGTCGAGGCCGGCCGTGTGGAAGAAGTGCACCGACTCGGGGTCGCCGCCGTGCTCGCCGCAGACCCCGGTCTTGAGGCCGGGCTTGGTCTCGCGGCCCTCGGTGACGGCCAGCCGGACCAGCCGACCGACGCCGGTGGCGTCGAGGGTCTCGAACGGGCTCACCGGGAAGACGCCCTTGTCGAGGTAGGCCGAGAAGAAGCCCCCCTCGGCGTCGTCGCGGCTGAACCCCCAGGTCGTCTGGGTGAGGTCGTTGGTGCCGAAGGAGAAGAAGTCGGCCGCGTCGGCGATCTGCCCGGCCGTGAGGGCAGCCCGAGGCAGCTCGATCATCGTGCCGATCGAGACCTCCGTGCCGGCGCCGGGCTCGAAGCCCAGCTCCCGCGCGATCGCCTCGGCCTCCTCGCGGACCAGGCGCAACTCCCGGACGTCGCCGATGAGCGGCACCATGATCTCGACCGAGCCGGTCCCACCCCGCGCCTTGTGCGCCGTGAAGGCCGACAGGATGGCCCGGATCTGCATGGCGAACAGGCCGGGGATGGTGAGGCCGAGACGCACGCCGCGCAGGCCGAGCATCGGGTTGGCCTCGTGCAGCCGGTGGACCGCTGCGAGCAGGTGGGCGTCGACCGTGCCCTGCTCACCCTTGGCCTCGGCGACCGCCGCAGCGACCGAAAGGGAGGTGAGGTCGGGGAGGAACTCGTGCAGCGGCGGGTCGAGCAACCGGATGTTGACCGGCTTGCCGTCCATCGCGGCGAAGATGCCCTCGAAGTCGCCCTGCTGGAGCGGACGGAGGGCGTCGAGCGCGGCCGCCCGGCCGGCCTCGTCCTCGGCGAGGATGAGCTGCTCGACGAGCTGACGACGGTCGCCGAGGAACATGTGCTCGGTGCGGCACAGTCCGATCCCCTGGGCGCCGAAGCGCACGGCGCGTGCGGAGTCCTCGGGGTTGTCCGAGTTTGCCCGCACGGCAAGTCGACGGCGGGCGTCGGCGACCGTGACGAGCCGGTGCACCGCCGTCACGAGGTCGTCCTGGGCCGTGGCCGGGTCGATCGCCCCTTCGAAGTACTCGACGACCGGGCTGGCCTGGACCGGCACCTCACCGAGGAAGACCTCGCCGGTGGCACCGTCGATCGAGACGAGGTCGCCCTCACGCAGGACGACGCCGCCGTCGCCGGCGACCGTGACGGTCTTGGCGGCGAAGTCGATGAGTAGGTCCTCGGCACCGCACACACACGGGGCGCCCATGCCGCGGGCGATGACGGCCGCGTGCGAGGTCTTGCCGCCGCGGCTGGTGAGGATGCCCTCGGAGGCGATCATCCCGACGAGGTCGTCGGGGTTGGTCTCGGTGCGCACGAGGATGACCCGCTCGCCGCGCCCCGCCCACTCGGCCGCGTCGGTCGAGTTGAGGACGATCCGGCCGACTGCCGCACCGGGGCTCGCCGCGACGGCCTTCGTGAGGGTGGTCACGTCACCGGACTTGTCGAAGCGGGGGAACATGAGCATCGTGAGTTGGGCACCGGTGACCCGCCGCAGCGCCTCGTCGTCGTCGATGACCCCTTCGTCGACGAGTTGGCAGGCGATCTTGAAGGCCGCGGCCGCCGTGCGCTTGCCCACGCGGGTCTGCAGCATCCACAGCTTGCCGCGCTCGATGGTGAACTCGATGTCGCAGAGGTCTTTGTAGTGCGCCTCCAGGCGCGCCATGTTGTCGAGCAACTGCCGGTATGCCGCGGGCGACTCACCCTCGAGCTCGTGCAGCGGGTGGGCGTTTCGGATGCCGGCGACGACGTCCTCGCCTTGGGCGTTCATGAGGAAGTCGCCGTAGACGCCCTTCTCCCCCGTGCCCGGGTCGCGGGTGAAGCAGACGCCGGTGCCCGAGTCCTCGCTCATGTTGCCGAAGACCATCGTCTGCACGTTGACCGCCGTGCCCAGATCGTGCGAGATGCGCTCCTGGCGCCGGTAGAGGACCGCGCGCTCACCCACCCACGAACGGAACACCGCCTCGATCGCCGCGTCGAGCTGGGCCCGCGGCGCCTGCGGGAAGGGCGAGCCGGTCTCGCGCTCGATGACGCCCTTGAACTGCGCGACGAGTTCCTGCAGATCGGCCGCGGACAACTCGAGGTCCTGCTTCGCGCCGCGCGCGGCCTTCATCGCGTCGATGAGCGACTCGAACTCGTGGCTCTCGATGTCCAGGACGGTCTTGCCGAACATCTGCAGCAGCCGCCGGTAGGAGTCCCATGCGAAGCGCTCGCCCGCGATCGCCGCGAGGCCCTGGACGGATTGGTCGTTGAGACCGATGTTGAGGACGGTCTCCATCATCCCGGGCATCGAGAACATCGCCCCGGAACGGACGGAGACCAGCAGCGGGTCGCTCGGGTCGCCGAGCGTGCGGCCCATCGCCTTCTCGACCCCCGCCAGGTGTTCGGTCACCTCGCCGGCCAGTTCGGCGGGCGCGGCGCCGGTCTTGAGGTAGACCCGGCAGGCATCGGTGGTGATGGTGAACCCGGGCGGGACGGGCAGCCCGATCTTCACCATTTCGGCGAGATTGGCTCCCTTCCCGCCCAGCAGTGCCTTCTGGTCCTTGTCGCCCTCGGCGAAGTCGAAGACGTAGCGGGTGGTCATCGGGTGTCCTCTCGGCGGGTGCAGTCAACGTCGTGCGGGCGGTGGTGGCCCTGGACCATCGTGCAGCCTCGCGACGGGTCGGAGCCCCCCAAGGGGCGGACCTTCGTCCCGCAAACTCGGGCCACCGACCACGCCGTCAGTACATTGACAATAGTCCAGCCACACGATTGTGCGAAGGACGAATACGTCACCTTCCGCACGGCGGCATGGTCCGTATGCCGTCCACCCACCGTCCGGCGCGCCCGGATTGCCCGAAGGTCCAATCGACGCTGCGGCCACACCCCCCTAGCGTGACGACGTCTCCCCCTGCACGCACCCACCCTTCCAGGAGCACCGATGAATGCCCCCGTCCACACCCCTCGCAACTCGATACGTCGCAGATTGGCCGCGGCGTTGTCCCTCGCCGCCGCCCTCGTGACTGGGCCGGGGCTGGCTGCCCACGCCGCCGCACCGACCTTCGGCTCGATGGATGTCGCCGTCGCCGTCATCCCCAATCTGGCCTACGGCGGGATGGCACCGGCCACCGTGAACGTCGACGGATCGACTTCCTATTGTCTGGAGGCGTGCTCGATCGTCGACTGGCAGTGGAGCTTCGGGGACGGCACCGGCGCAAGCGGGCCCCAAGCCAGCCACGTCTACACCCACACCGGTCTCTACACCCTCACGCTGACGGTCACCGCGAACAACGGTCTCACCGACACCGCCAGCGCCCTCGTCAACGTCGCCACCCCGACTCTCGCGGTGATGACCACGACGCCGTCGCGCGGCTACCTGCCGCTCAGTGTCGCCTTCGACGGCACGGGCTCGGTCACCAACTGGGACCGCACCCTCAGCTATGAATGGACCTTCGGCGATGGGGCGACCGCGACCGGCGCGACGGCCACCCACGTCTACACCACCCCGGGTGTCTACAACCCCAGCCTCAAGGTCACCGATTCAGCAGGCGGCTACCAGATCGTCGGCACCTACGTCTACGTCCAGGACCCGATGGCCCCGCCGACCTCGCTGCGCGCGACCTCGCCGACCAAGGGCTCGGTCTCGCTCACCTGGGTCAACCGGATGGTCGCCGTGGACCACCTCGAGATCCAGCGGTGCACCGGGTCCAACTGCACGTCGTTCACGACCATCAGCTCCCTGCCCGGCACGTCCACGTCCTTCACCAACTCCGGCCTGACCAGCGGTAAGACCTACCGCTACAAGATCCGGGTGGTCGACTACCTCGGCAACACCGGCGCCTCCTCGATCGTGTCGGTCAAGGTCCGCTGACACACCGCACCGCCACACGCCAAGAGGTATGCCGCCCGCGCGAGTCGCGCGGGCGGCATACCTGTGGGGTCCTCGGGGCGCCTGAGGTCTACAACCGCCCGTAGTCGTCGAGGTTGAGGTCGTCCAGCCGGACGGCCTCGCCCGAACCCGTGCCGAAGTGGCCGTAGTCGTAGGCGTCGTAGTTGGGCATCGAGTACATGGCCGCCTTCGCCTCCTCGGTCGGCTCGACCTCGATGTTGCGGTAGCGGGACAGACCCGTGCCGGCCGGGATGAGCTTGCCGAGGATGACGTTCTCCTTGAGCCCCCGCAGCGGGTCGCTCTTGGCCTCGAGCGCCGCCTGGGTGAGCACCCGGGTCGTCTCCTGGAAGGAGGCGGCCGAAAGCCACGACTCGGTGGCGAGCGAAGCCTTGGTGATCCCCATGAGCTCGGGACGGCCCGACGCCGGCTTGCGCCCGTCGGTGAACACCCGGGTGTTCTCGGCCTCGAACATCGAACGCTCGACGAGGTCGCCCGGGATGAGGTCGGACTCGCCGGCCTCGATGACGGTCACCCGACGCAGCATCTGCCGGACGATCACCTCGATGTGCTTGTCGTGGATCGACACACCCTGCTGGCGGTAGACGTTCTGCACCTCGTCGACCAGGTGCATCTGCACCTTGCGCGGGCCGAGGATGCGCAGCACCTGCTTGGGGTCGATCGCACCCTGGACGAGCTGAGCGCCGACCTCGATGTGCTCACCGTCGCCGACCAGCAGGCGGGCGCGCTTGCTCACCGGGTAGGAGTGCTCGTCGCTGCCGTCGTCCGGGACGATGACGATCCGACGGGTCTTGTCGGTGTCCTCGATCCGCACCCGACCGGTGGCTTCGGCGATCGGGGCCACGCCCTTGGGGGTGCGCGCCTCGAACAGCTCGACGACACGCGGCAGACCCTGCGTGATGTCGTCGCCGGCGACGCCACCGATGTGGAAGGTCCGCATCGTCAGCTGGGTGCCGGGCTCGCCGATCGACTGGGCGGCGATGATGCCGACCGCCTCGCCGATGTCGACGAGCTTGCCGGTGGCCAGCGAACGGCCGTAGCAACGGGCGCAGGTGCCGACCTTGCTGTCGCAGGTGAGCACCGAACGGACCCGCACCTCGTCGATCCCGGCGTCGAAGAGCCGACCGATGACGACGTCGCCCAGGTCGATGCCCGCCTCGGCGAGCACGGTGCCATCGGAGCCGGCCACGTCCTCCGCGAGGGTGCGCGCGTAGACCGAGGTCTCGACGTCGTCGTGCAGGATCCGGTTGCCCTGCGCGTCGGTGGCAGCGATCGGGAGGGTGAGCCCCCGCTCGGTGCCGCAGTCGTCCTCACGGATGATGACGTCCTGCGAAACGTCGACCAGGCGTCGGGTGAGGTAGCCGGAGTCGGCGGTCCGCAGGGCGGTGTCGGCCAGACCCTTGCGCGAGCCGTGGGTGGAGATGAAGAACTCCAGCACGGACAGACCCTCGCGGAAGTTCGACCGGATCGGCCGCGGGATGATCTCGCCCTTGGGGTTGGACACGAGGCCCTTCATCCCAGCGATCTGGCGCAGCTGCATCCAGTTGCCACGAGCACCGGAGTTGACCATCCGGAAGATCGTGTTCGTCGGCGGGGTGTTGGCGACCATCTCCTTGGCGACCTCGTTGGTCGCCTCGTTCCAGATCTCGATGAGGTCTTCGCGACGCTCGTTGTCGGTCATCGCACCGCGGTCGTAGAGCTTCTGCACCTTGGCGGCGCGGGCCTCGTATTCCTCGATGATCTCCGCCTTGCGCGGCGGGGTGATGACGTCAGTGATCGCCACCGTGGTGCCCGACCGGGTGGCCCAGTGGAAACCGGCCTCCTTGAGGGCATCGAGTGACGCCGCGACCTGGACCTTGCTGTAGCGCTCGGCGAGGTCGTTGACGATCGTCGAGAGCCGCTTCTTGTCGACCGGCTCGTTGACGAACGGGTAGTTGACCGGCAGTGCCTCGTTGAACAGCGCCCGACCCAAGGTCGTCTCGAGGATGATCGAGCCCACGATGCCCTCGGCATCGGCCTCGACCCCCTCGGGCAGCTCGGTGCCCAAGGGCGGGACGACGCCGGCGAACCGGATCCGCACGACCGAGCCCAGCCCGATCTCGCCCGCATCGAAGGCCATCCGCGCCTCGGCGGGGGTGGCGAACGACCGCAGGTGACCCCCGGCGTCCTCGGAGTCCCCGGGGATCAGGGCGGGCCCGATGTCGGAGGTGAGGTGGTAGAGGCCGATGATCATGTCCTGCGTCGGCATCGTCACGGGTCGACCGTCGGCCGGCTTGAGGATGTTGTTGGACGAGAGCATGAGGATGCGGGCCTCGGCCTGGGCCTCGGCCGACAACGGCACGTGGACGGCCATCTGGTCGCCGTCGAAGTCGGCGTTGAAGGCGGTGCAGACCAACGGGTGGATCTGGATCGCCTTGCCCTCGACGAGCTGCGGCTCGAAGGCCTGGATGCCCAGCCTGTGCAGCGTGGGTGCGCGGTTGAGCAGCACCGGGTGCTCGGTGATGACCTCCTCGAGGACGTCCCACACGACCGGACGGCTGCGCTCGACCATCCGCTTGGCCGACTTGATGTTCTGCGCGTGGTCGAGGTCGACGAGGCGCTTCATCACGAACGGCTTGAACAGCTCGAGCGCCATCTGCTTGGGCAGACCGCACTGGTGCAGCTTGAGCTGCGGGCCGACGACGATGACCGAACGGCCGGAGTAGTCGACGCGCTTGCCGAGCAGGTTCTGACGGAACCGGCCCTGCTTGCCCTTGAGCATGTCGGACAGCGACTTGAGCGGCCGGTTGCCCGGCCCGGTCACCGGACGCCCACGACGGCCGTTGTCGAAGAGGCTGTCGACGGCCTCCTGGAGCATCCGCTTCTCGTTGTTGACGATGATCTCGGGAGCGCCGAGGTCGAGCAGTCGCTTGAGCCGGTTGTTGCGGTTGATCACCCGGCGGTAGAGGTCGTTGAGGTCGGAGGTGGCGAACCGGCCACCGTCGAGCTGGACCATCGGACGCAGGTCCGGCGGGATGACCGGCACGCAGTCCAGGACCATCCCCGTGGGGCTGTTCGTCGTCTGCTGGAAGGCCGTGACGACCTTGAGTCGCTTGAGCGCACGGGTCTTGCGCTGCCCCTTGCCGGTGGCGATGATCTCGCGCAGCAGCTCGGACTCGGCGTCGAGGTCGAAGGTCTCCAGGCGCTTCTGGATCGCCGCAGCGCCCATCCCGCCCTCGAAGTAGAGCCCGAAACGGTCGCGCATCTCGCGGTAGAGGATCTCGTCGCCCTCGAGGTCCTGGACCTTGAGATTGCGGAAGCGGTCCCACACCTGCTCGAGCCGTTCGATCTGCTGATCGGCGCGGCGACGGATGGAGTTCATCTCGCGCTCGGCGCCCTCGCGGACCTTGCGGCGCACGTCGGCCTTGGCGTTGTCGGCCTCGAGCTCGGCGAGGTCGGCCTCGAGCTTCTTGGCCCGCTCGTCGATGTCGACGTCGCGCCGGTTCTCCAGCTCCTTGCGCTCGACCTGGATCTGGGCCTCCAGCGAGGGCAGATCCTGGTGGCGCGCCTCGGTGTCGACCGAGGTGATCATGTAGGCCGCGAAGTAGATGACCTTTTCGAGGTCCTTGGGGGCCAGGTCGAGCAGGTAGCCCAGCCGGCTGGGCACGCCCTTGAAGTACCAGATGTGGGTGACCGGTGCGGCCAGCTCGATGTGGCCCATCCGCTCACGCCGCACCTTGGCCCGAGTGACCTCGACGCCGCAGCGCTCGCAGACGATGCCCTTGAAGCGGACCCGCTTGTACTTGCCGCAGGAGCACTCCCAGTCGCGGGTGGGGCCGAAGATCCGCTCGCAGAACAGCCCCTCCTTCTCCGGCTTGAGGGTGCGGTAGTTGATCGTCTCCGGCTTCTTCACCTCGCCGTGGCTCCACGCGCGGATGTCGTCCGCGGTGGCCAGGCCGATGCGCAGCTCGTCGAAGAAGTTGACGTCCAGCACGGGGTTCCTTCTCTCGTTCCCTGGGTCTGGTCAGTGCGTTGGTGGGGTATGCCGTGCGGTGACGCGGGCGCGCGTGGCGACCGCACGGCATACCGGAGGGGGTGTCAGACTTCCTCGACGCTCGAGGGCTCGCGACGGGACAGGTCGATGCCGAGCTCCTCCGCGGCGCGGAAGATCTCGTCGTCGGACTCCTTCATCTCGATGGCCTGGCCGTCGGAGGAGAGGACCTCGACGTTGAGGCACAGCGACTGCATCTCCTTGAGGAGCACCTTGAACGACTCGGGGATGCCCGAGTCTGGGATGTTCTCGCCCTTGACGATCGCCTCGTAGACCTTCACCCGGCCGGGGACGTCGTCGGACTTGATCGTGAGCAGTTCCTGGAGCGTGTATGCCGCGCCGTAGGCCTCGAGCGCCCACACCTCCATCTCGCCGAACCGCTGGCCGCCGAACTGCGCCTTCCCGCCCAGCGGCTGCTGGGTGATCATCGAGTAGGGGCCGGTCGAGCGAGCGTGGATCTTGTCGTCGACGAGGTGGTGGAGCTTGAGGATGTACATGTAGCCGACCGAGACCGGCTCGGGGAAGGGCTCGCCGGAGCGACCGTCGAAGAGCCGGGTCTTGCCCGAGCCGTCGACGAGGCGGACCCCGTCGCGGGTGGGCAGGGTCGAGTCGAGC
This sequence comes from uncultured Intrasporangiaceae bacterium, assembly GCA_964573925.1. Lineage (GTDB taxonomy): Bacteria > Actinomycetota > Actinomycetes > Actinomycetales > Dermatophilaceae > Phosphoribacter. The sequence goes on along the minus strand of CAZNLX010000054.1, from coordinate 835 downwards.
AGACCGGTGATGACATGCTCGCCGGCGCCGTCGAAGACGGGGCTGGCCACGCGGGTGCCCGGAGCCGCGGCGAAGTTCTCCGCGGCGATCGGCTCGGACCAGGCCGGCGTGCCCTCGATCTGCCAGCCCCGGCTGGCCGCCCAGCCCAGGTGCAGCTCGAGGATCTGGCCGACGTTCATCCGGCCGGGGACGCCGAGCGGGTTGAGCACGACATCGACGGGGGTGCCGTCCTCGAGGAAGGGCATGTCCTCGATCGGGAGGATCTTGGAGATGACGCCCTTGTTGCCGTGGCGGCCGGCGAGCTTGTCGCCGTCGGTGATCTTGCGCTTGTTGGCGACGTAGACCCGGACGAGCTGGTTGACGCCGGGAGGCAGGTCGTCGCCGTCGTCCTTGTCGAAGACCTTGACGCCGATGACGGTGCCGGTCTCGCCGTGCGGGACCTTGAGCGAGGTGTCGCGCACCTCGCGGGCCTTCTCGCCGAAGATCGCGCGCAGGAGGCGCTCCTCGGGAGTGAGCTCGGTCTCACCCTTGGGGGTCACCTTGCCCACGAGCAGGTCGCCGTCGCGCACCTCGGCGCCGATCCGGATGATCCCGCGCTCGTCGAGGTCGGCGAGGACCTCCTCGGAGACGTTGGGGATGTCGCGGGTGATCTCCTCCGGGCCCAGCTTGGTGTCGCGGGCGTCGACCTCGTGCTCCTCGATGTGGATCGAGGAGAGGACGTCGTCCTGGACGAGCCGCTGGCTGAGGATGATCGCGTCCTCGTAGTTGTGGCCCTCCCAGGGCATGAACGCGACGAGCAGGTTGCGTCCGAGCGCCATCTCGCCGCCCTCGGTCG
>CAZNLX010000053.1:0-9820 GCA_964573925.1 uncultured Intrasporangiaceae bacterium | reverse complement strand
TCGGCTCGTTCAACGACCTGCAGCTCGAGGACGTCATCGAGACCTACGAGATGCGCGTCAAGCCGCGCGCCTGACCGGTCGGGACAGACAAGACAGGAGACACCCCCGATGGCGGACGCCGCGCGCGCACGCAAGATCGCCGAACGGATCAAGGCGATCGTCGCCGAACAGTTGGAGTACCGCGTCAAGGACGAACGGCTGGGTTTCGTCACGGTGACCGATGTCCGGGTCACGGGCGATCTGCAGCATGCCACGGTCTTCTACACGGTCTTCGGCTCCGACGAGGAGCGGGCCGCGACGGCCAAGGCGCTGGAGTCCGCCAAGGGCAAGCTCCGCTCGTCGCTCGGGCAGCTGGGCATCCGGCTGACCCCGAGCGTCGAGTTCGTCGCCGACGCGCTTCCGGAGGGTGCCGCGCACCTCGAGGGGCTGCTCGCCGCCACCAAGGCGCGTGACGAGGAGATCGCCCGGGCCGCCGCGGGGGCGGTGCACGCCGGCGACGCCGACCCCTACCGCAAGCCCGCCGAGGACAGCGAGCCAGACGGCTCCGACGGGGCGGGCGAACCGGAGTGACGGACCCGCTGGGGGTCCTCGTCGTCGACAAGCCGTCCGGCTGGACCAGCCACGACGTCGTGGCTCGGGTCCGTCGGCTGGCCGGCACGCGCCGGGTCGGGCATGCCGGCACCCTGGACCCGATGGCCACCGGAGTGCTCGTCGTCGGGGTCGGACGCGCCACCAAGCTGCTCACCTTCCTCGTCGGCTGCGACAAGGGGTATGCCGCGACCGTCCGGCTCGGAGTCGCCACGGTGACCGACGACGCCGAGGGTGAGGTGATCTCCCGCACTCCGGCCGGGCACCTCACCCGGGAGAGGATCGAGTCGGCCGTGCTGCGGTTGACCGGCGCCATCGACCAGGTGCCGTCCTCGGTGAGCGCGATCAAGGTGGCCGGCCAACGGTCCTACGCCCGGGTTCGGTCCGGCGAGTCCGTGGACCTCCCGGCTCGGCCGGTGGTCGTCTCCCGTTTCGAGGTCCTGGCGGTCCGGGCGGCCGACGAGGCCGAAGCTCCGGACGGAGCACTCGACGTCGATATCGAGGTCGAGGTGTCCTCCGGCACCTATGTCCGGGCCCTGGCTCGGGACCTGGGACGCGCCCTCGAGGTGGGCGGACACCTGACCGCACTACGCCGGACCCGGGTCGGTGGCTTCACCCTCGACCAGGCCGAGGACCTCGCCGCTCTCGAGCAGCGGCGGCAGGCCGGCGACGGCATACCGATGCTGTCGGTGGAACTGGCCGCGAGGCGGGCCCTGCCGGTCCGGGAGCTGACCGAACCGCAGGCGCGGGCAGTCGGATTCGGTCAGCCGCTGGAGTCCGACGGCGTCCGCGCAGACGCCGTCGCGGCCTTCACCCCGGCCGGTCGACTGTTGGCCGTGATCGACCAGACCGAGCGGCGCGCGCGGACGCGCGTCGTGTTCCCCGCCGTGGGCTCCTAGAGTGTCCCCCGTGCGCGTCTGGAACGGTCTCGACGAGGTGCCTGCGGGCACCGGTCCGAGCGTGGTCACCCTCGGCAACTTTGACGGGGTCCACGGCGGCCACCGGGCGGTGCTCGGGGTCGTCGTCGACGAGGCGCGGCAGCGCGGTCTCACCTCGATCGCGGTGACCTTCTATCCGCACCCGATTGCCGTGCTCTTCCCGGACCGGGCGCCGGCCGAGTTGACGTCCCTGCCGCGGCGGTTGGAGTTGCTCGCCGAGACCGGCGTCGATGCCGTCCTCGTCCTGGAGTTCACCAGGGAGTTCGCCGCCCAGACCCCCGCGGAGTTCGTCGACCGAGTCTTTGTCGGCGCCCTGGGCGCGCAGTTGGTCGTCGTCGGAGCGGATACCCGATTCGGGGTACGCAACAGCGGCACCGTGGGGACCCTGGTGGATCTGGGTGATTCCCGCGGTTTCGGGGTCGTGTCCGTCGCCGATGTGGGGAATGGCGGTCGCTGGTCCTCGACGACCGTGCGCGAGTTGATCGGCGCCGGGGACGTCGTCACCGCGGCGGAACTGCTCGGCCGATCGGCCCAGGTGCGCGGCACCGTGGTGCACGGTGATCATCGTGGCCGGCTGTTGGGCTTCCCCACGGCCAACCTCGGCGACCCGATCGAGGGTCTCGTGCCCGCCGACGGGGTGTATGCCGGGTGGCTCACCCGGCTCGATCGGCCCGTCGGCGCACCCGACCGAGTCCTGCCCGCGGCCATCTCCATCGGGACCAACCCGACCTTCGACGGCACCTCCCGCCGGGTGGAGGCCTACGTCCTGGACCGTACCGATCTTGACCTGTACGGCGAGCACGTCGCCTACGACTTCGTTCGGATGTTGCGCCCGACCTTGAAGTTCGACGGCATCGACCCACTCGTCGAGCAAATGCACCTGGACGTCCAGGAGTGTCGCCGGACGCTGGGCGTCGCCGTTCCGTGACAGGCTGATCCCATGGTCTCGCGCACGGTTGCCACCTTCCGGATGCCCACCTGGCAGGAGCTGCTCGGCCGGCCCGACACCCTTCGGCGCGCGATGAACCTCTGGCCGCCGTACCGCTTCGCCGGCATCCGAGTGCGGGAGATCGCGCCGGACTACTCGACAGCAGTCGTCGCCATGAAGTTGACCCCGCTCAACCGGAACTACGTGGGTACGCATTTCGGCGGCTCGCTGTTCTCGATGGCCGATCCGTTCTGGATGTTGCTCGTCATGGAGCAACTCGGCCGGGAGTACGTGGTCTGGGACCGACGTGCGGAGATCGAGTTCGTCAAACCGGGCCGGGGCGAGGTCCGCACCGAATTCGTCGTCGACCCGGCCGTCATCGAGCGGATCCGCGAGGCCGCCGCCGGAGGCGACAAGGTGCTGGAGTGGTTCGAGAACGAGATCCTCGACTCGGGCGGGGACGTCGTGGCCCGGGTGCGGCGGCAGCTCTACGTGAGGCGCAAGCGCTCTACCGGGTGATGTTCGCCCTGGGATCTCCCGTTGGGGGCTCGGACAGCATACGGTTGGGGTCAGCACGAACGGTCGGACGGCGGGTCCTCCTGTGCGGAAGCAGACTCGCCGACGACACACGAGAACCGACGAAGGAGTCAGAGCCCGTGACCATGAAGGCAGCCGTGGACGAGCGCGTCAACCACGACATTCTCGAGGGACGGGCCCGCAGCATTGCGGCCCTGTTCCGGGACCGGGTCTCCCGCTCCGGCAATCGCGAAGCATTCCAGTACTTCCGCAACAGCCACCTGGAGAGGGTGACCTGGAGCGAGGCTCGGGACCGGGTCTACGACATGGCGGCCGGGCTCATGGCGCTCGGCCTGGCCATCGAGGACCGGGTCGCGATCGCCTCGACGACCCGCTACGAATGGGCCCTGGCCGACCTGGCCGTCATGTGCGCGGGCGGCGCGACGACGACCGTCTACCCGACGACCATGGCCGAAGACGTGGCCTTCATCCTGTCCGACTCGGGGTCCAAGGTCGTTTTTGCCGAGGATGACGGTCAGGTGGAGAAGCTGCGCACCCATCGGCACGACATCCCGGACGTCAAGAAGGTCATCACCTTCTCCGGCGAGGCCAACTCCGGTGACGAGGAGGGCGATGACTGGGTCATCTCGCTGGACGACCTCGAGGCCCTCGGCCGCGAGGCTCGCGAGGCCCGTCCGACGATGGTCGACGAGCGCATCGACCTCATCGCCCCCGACCACTTGGCCGTCATCATCTACACCTCGGGCACGACCGGGCGGCCCAAGGGTGCCGAGCTGACCCAAGACTCGATCGTCTACGAGGCGGCCGCGGTTCACTCGATCGGCATCCTTGACCAGAACGACCTGCAGTTCCTCTGGCTGCCGCTCTCGCACGTCTTCGGCAAGATCCTGCTGGCCCTGCCCCTGCAGATCGGTTTCCCGACCGCGATCGACGGCAAGATCGACAAGATCGTCGACAACCTCGCGGTCATCAAGCCGACCTTCATGGGTGCCGCCCCGCGTATCTTCGAGAAGGCCTACGCCAAGATCGCCATGACCATCCAGGCCGAAACCGGCATCAAGCGTCAGCTCATGGACTGGGCCCTCGGGGTCGGCAAGCAGGCCATGGAGCTCAAGAGCCAGGGCAAGAACGTGTCCGGCCCGTTGGCCATCCAGTTGGCCATCGCCGACAAGCTCGTGCTCTCCAAGATCCGCGAGCGCTTCGGTGGGCGGGTGCGCTTCTTCATCTCCGGGTCCGCGGCGCTCAACCCCGAGATCGCCCGTTGGTTCGGCTCGGTCGGGCTGGTCATTCTCGAGGGCTACGGTCTGACCGAGACCTCCGCGGCCACCTGCGTCAACCGGCCGACCCTGGGTGGCTACAACTACGGCACGGTCGGCTGGGCGGTGCCTACCACCGACGTCAAGCTCGCCCAGGATGGTGAGATCCTCGTCAAGGGCCCGGGCGTCATGCGCGGCTACCGCAACCGCCCGGATGCCAACGCCGAGGTGTTCGACGAGGACGGCTACTTCCGCACCGGCGACATCGGTGAGATCGACGGCAACGGTTTCGTCAAGATCACCGACCGCAAGAAGGACCTCTTCAAGACCTCAGGTGGGAAGTACATCGCCCCCTCGCTCATCGAGTCGGCGTTCAAGGCCCAGTGCCCCTACGCTTCGCAGATCCTCGTCTTCGGCGACGGCCGCAACTACGCGACCGCGCTGGTCACCCTCGACCCCGACGCCATCACCGTCTGGGCCGCGGCCAACCGGATGGCCGGCAAGTCCTACGCCGAAATCAGCCAGTCGCCCGAGGTGCGCGAGCTGTTGCAGGGCTACTTCGACACCCTCAACCAGGGCCTTAACCGATGGGAGACGATCAAGCGCTTCACCGTGCTGGACCGCGACCTCACCGTCGACGCGGGCGAGCTCACGCCGAGCCTCAAGCTCAAGCGCAAGCACGTCGCGGAGAAGTTCAAGGCCAACCTCGAGGCGCTCTACGACTGACCCGCGTGGTCAGCTCCGCTGACCACCGACGAGGGGCACGAACAGATACCGCCCGAGCGGTTGTTCGTGCCCCTCGGCCGTCACCCGCAACAGCTGGCCGCCGGCCGGGATCACCATGGCTCCGCCCGGGGAGGAGTACGGTCGTCCACGCCGAACCTGAGCCAACATCGAGCACGCGGTGACCGGGTCGCACGTCGAGGGCCAGGAGCATCGTGCGCACCGTCGAGGGTTGTGAATTGGTCTGGCCGTGACCGATGGGCAATGGGCGGTCCAGGGCGGCATACCGACGCTGTCCGGGCGGCAGGTGCCGGCTCCGCGGATGGCGGACCAGGGCGGCGTCGACCCGCCCCGGATCGGCCTCGATCGCTGCCTGGGTCGCGCCGCCCGGGTCGCCCGACCCGCTCGACCTGCCGGAGCCGATGGGGCCGATGGGGGCGATGGGGCCGGCGCGGAGGCCGGGGTCGAGCTCGCTCACCCTGCCAGTATCCGCCGGTAGGATCGACGGATGCCCGGTCAGTCTCGCTTCGCCGACTTGGAGCCGCTGCTCGAGCGGGTCCAGAAGCCGATCCAGTACGTCGGCGGCGAGCTCAACTCCCGGAGCAAGGACTGGAACTGCGGCGGACACGGGCCGTCCGGGCAGGAACTGACCGTCCGGTGGGCGCTGATGTACCCGGACGCCTACGAGGTCGGCCTGCCCAATCAGGGCGTCATGATCCTCTACGAGGTCCTCAACGAGCGCCCGGATGCCCTCGCCGAACGCACGTATGCCGTGTGGCCCGACCTCGAGGCACTCATGCGCGGGTCCGGTCTGCCGCAACTCACCGTCGATGGGCACCGTTCGGTGCGCGAGTTCGACGTTTTCGGGGTGTCCTTTTCCACGGAGCTGGGCTACACGAACTTCCTCACCGGGCTGGACCTGGCCGGGATTCCGCTGCACGCGGCGCAGCGCACAGAGGAGGACCCCGTCGTCGTTGTTGGGGGTCACGCCTCGTTCAATCCGGAGCCGATCGCCGACTTCGTCGACGCGGTCGTCATCGGCGACGGTGAGCAGGCGGTCCTCGAGCTCACCGACCTCATCGCGGCCTGGAAGGCTCAGGGCCGGCCGGGTGGCCGCGCCGAGGTGATTCTGCGGATCGCCCGCTCCGGCGTGGCCTACGTGCCGGCCTGCTACGAGGTCGACTACTTCGCCGACGGCCGGATCCGGCGGGTCGCCCCACGCCCCGGGCTGACCGGCATACCGTGGCGGGTCGCCAAGCACACCGTGACCGACCTTGACGAGTGGCCCTACCCGAAGACGCCGCTCGTGCCGTTGGCCGAGACCGTGCACGAGCGGATGTCGGTGGAGATCTTCCGGGGCTGCACCAGGGGATGCCGGTTCTGTCAGGCCGGGATGATCACCCGACCGGTGCGGGAACGGTCCATCACCGGCATCGGCGTGATGGTCGAACAGGGGCTGGCTGCCACCGGCTTCGAGGAGGTCGGTCTGCTCTCGTTGTCCTCCGCGGACCACAGCGAGATCGCGCCGATCACCAAGGGCTTGGCCGACCGATACGAGGGCAGCCAGACGGGGCTGTCCCTGCCGTCCACTCGAGTGGACGCCTTCAACATCGACCTGGCCAACGAGCTCAGCCGGGGTGGCCGCCGGTCCGGCCTCACCTTCGCGCCGGAGGGTGGTTCGGAGCGCCTGCGGCGGGTCATCAACAAGCAGGTGTCCGAGCAGGACCTCGTCGACACGGTCGCCGCAGCGTTCGCTTCGGGATGGCGCCAGGTGAAGCTCTACTTCATGTGCGGGCTGCCGACCGAGACCGACGAGGACGTCCTGCAGATCGCCACCCTGGCCAAGCGGGTCATCGAGACCGGTCGGCGGGTCAGCGGCCACCGGGACATCCGGTGCACCGTGTCGATCGGCGGCTTCGTCCCCAAGCCGCACACCCCGTTCCAGTGGGCCGGGCAACTGGCCGCCGAGGCGACCGACGCACGGCTGCGGCTCTTGCGCGACGAGATCCGGACTGACCGCCGGTACGCCGCCGCGATCGGCTTCCGCTATCACGACGGCCAGCCAGGCATCGTCGAGGGGCTGCTGTCCCGGGGCGATCGGCGGGTCGGCGCGGTCATCGAACGGGTGTGGCGGGCCGGAGGGCGCTTCGACGGCTGGAGCGAGCACTTCTCCTTTGAACGATGGATGAGCGCCGCCGAGGCGGAGTTCGCCGGCGGCCCGGTGTCGGTCGACTGGTACACCACACGCGAGCGCGACCGGATCGAGGTGCTCCCCTGGGACCACCTCGACTCCGGACTGGACCGGGACTGGCTATGGGACGACTGGCAGGATGCCCTGGCAGAGCACGAGGTGCCCGATTGCCGGTGGAGCGGCTGCTTCGACTGCGGGGTGTGCCCGGAGATGGGCACACAGATCGAGATGGGGCCGACCGGCCGCACCCTGCTGCCGCTCTCGGTCTGTCCGAGTGGGCTGCGATCACGACCGGCGCAGCAGCCGGCGGAGCGAGGCTAGCCGACCGGTCCGGCCCTGGGCCGATTCGGCCGGCCCGACGATCCGGCGCAGGTCGGCCACCACGCCGTCGACGAATTCGTCGACGGCTCGCTCGTCGTAGCCCGACCGCACCGTCGTCGAACTGAACACCGCGTCCACGAGTTGGTCGGCCAGTCGTGCGGTCGCGGTGCCCCGCTCCAACTCGGTCGCGACCTTGCGCAACAGCCAGTCGACGTCGTAGCGGTCGTAGCCCTTGCGATAGCGGATCCGCGGGAAGGTGGTCGCCCGGATCCGGGCCGCCAGCTCGAGGGCCGCCGGGGTGGGGAGGGGCTGCGTCGGCACGGAAGCGGTGGATCAGACCGAGTGACCCAAATGGGCGAGGGCCTGGCGCAGCAGCACGCCGTGCCCGCCGGCCATCTCCGGGGTGATCGCCAGGTCGCGGGCCTCGGCCGGGCTGAGCCACGCCAGGTCCAGCGCGTTGCCCTGCGGCTGGCAGTCGCCCATGAGAACGACGACATACCCCAGCGCGACGGCGTGCTGGCGAGGGTCATGAAAGGGGGTGACCCCCGGGGTGGGGAAGTACTCCGCGACGGCGAACGGCTGCGGTGCGATCGGCACCTGCGGCAGGGCCATCGGTCCGAGGTCGCGTTCGATGTGCCGCAACACCGCGTCCCGGAGCCGCTCGTGGTAAAGCACGCGGCCGGACACCAACTCCCGTTGGATCTCGCCGCCCTCGGTGGCCCGCAGCAGCAGACCGATCTGGGTGACCTGGCTGCGTTCGTCGACCCGGACCGGGACGAGGTTGACGTAGAGGATCGGCAGGCGATCCCGGGCGTCGCGCAACTCGTCGCGGGTCAGCCACCCGCTCTGGGCTTCGGTCTCCTGCATGGCTCGATTCTGTCAGGCGTGGGACGGGTGCAGGTCCGGAGCGCGCTCAGTAGACCTTCCCCGGATTCATGATCCCCCGTGGGTCAAAGAGAGCTTTGACCGCCCGTTGCCGGGCGAGTTCGGCGACGCCCAACTCCCACTCGAGGAACTCCCGCTTTTGCACCCCCACCCCGTGCTCCCCGGTGATCGTGCCGCCGAGGTCGAGGGCCGCTCGCAGCAGTTGGCGCAGCGCACCTTCGGCGCGGTGCAGACCCGCCTCGTCGTCCCGGTCGAAGAACAGCGACGGGTGCAGGTTGCCGTCCCCGCCGTGGCCGGACAGGGTGATCTCGACCCCCGTTCGCTCGGCGATGTCCTGCCCGATGCGGACGAACTCAGCCAGCCGGGCCACCGGGACACAGGCATCCTCGGCCAGCCGGCCGCCCTTGGCCTCGAGGGCGTGATTGAGCATCCGCCGGCCCTTCATCAGCAGATCCGCCTCGGCGGCGTTGTCGGCCACGGCGGTCTCGACTGCCCCGGATGCCGCGAGCAGCGCGGCATACCGCTCGACGTCCTCGCCGGCGTGGCCGGGACGGTCGGACTGCACGAGCAGGGCGGCCTCGCAGCCCACCGGAAAGCCGTAGTCGCCGATCGCCTGGATCGCGGCGATCGAGGCCCGGTCCAGGAACTCCAGCAGGCTGGGCCGGTGCCGGTCGGCTCGCAGGGCCAGCACGCCACCGACCGCGTCGTCGAGGGAGTCGAAGGTCGCCAGTGCGGTGAGCGCCGGGTCGGGAGCAGGGATGAGGCGCAGCAGGGCGCTGGTCACCACCCCGAGGGTGCCCTCCGACCCGACGAACAGCCCGGTGAGGTCATAGCCGGCGACGCCCTTCGCGGTCCGCTTCCCGGTGCGGATCCGCTCACCTCCGGGCAGCACGACATCCAGCGACATCACGTAGTCGGCGGTGACCCCGTACTTGACGCAGCACAGGCCACCGGCGTTCGTCGCGACGTTCCCGCCGATCGTCGAGGTGTCGGCGGAGGCCGGGTCGGGCGGATAGTGCAGTCCGGCCGCGGCGACGGCGGTCTTGAGCTCCGCGGTGACGACTCCGGGGCCGACCCGCACGTGCCCCTCGACCGGGTCGAGGTCGATCCCGCGCACGTCTTCGACGTTGAGCACGATTGACGCCTCGGTCGCACAGGAGGCCCCGGTGAGGGCCGTGCGGGCGCCTTGCGGAACGACCGGTATGCCGTGCGCCTGGGCGTGCTCGAGGACGTCCACCACGTCATCGACGTCCCGGGCCCGCACGACGTCGAAGTCGGTGGGTGGGGTTGCCCCGAAGGAGGAATCGACGGCATACGAGACGGCGATCTCACGATCGCGGACCAGGGCGTCCCCGAGTCGGTCGCCCAGAGCTCCGACGATGACCGGCATGGCCAGAGGGTATCGCCCGGGTGAGACGTGGCTCACCGGGGCCGCAGGGCTTGGCCGGGCGGG
>CAZNLX010000052.1:0-9902 GCA_964573925.1 uncultured Intrasporangiaceae bacterium | reverse complement strand
ACCCCGACAAGTTGTCCATGGAGCGCACCGAGGACGCCGCCTTCGGCCCGCTGGACCGCATCGGGCAGCTCACCATGCGCAACCTCGACATCGCCGACACCCGCGCCAAACTCGAGCTGTATGCCGCCCAAGGCCAGCTCCTCGGCGGAGCACCGCTGAGCGCCGCCGAACTCATCGGCCAGATGGAGCCCGGCGGCGCCGGGGCGATCGCGGCGAACCCGGAGATCGCCGAGGATGCCGACGCCGAGACCCTCGACCGGGCCGCCATGGAGGCTGGCACCGACTGAGCCGGCCTCTTGTGGGCGGCATACAAATAGGATGCAGTCCGTGCACAGCGCGACAGCCCGGCAACGACCCGGCCCGGACACCCGTCGGGCGATCGAGCGAGGCGCGGGTGCGCTGTCGGCGGCAGCCCTGCGTCGGATCGAGGCCGAGCACGCGTGGTTCCGGGCGCTGCCACCGGCGGAGCGCTCGTGGGTGGGCCTGGTCGCCCAGGCGGGTATCGCCGCCTTCGTCGCGTGGCTGGCCGATGAGAGCGACACCACCCCGATCACCGCTGACGTCTTCGGCACCGCCCCTCGCGAGTTGGCGTCCGCGATCACCCTCGGACAAACTCTCGACCTCATCCGCAGTGTCGTCGATGTCGTCGAGGACGAGGTGCACACCCTCGCCCAAGCCGGCGACGAGCAGGCGATTCGAGAGGGCGTCCTGCGCTACTCCCGAGAGATCGCCTTCGCTGCGGCCCAGGTCTACGCCCGGGCAGCCGAGGCGCGCGGTGCCTGGGACGCCCGCCTGGAGGCACTCGTCGTTGACGCCGTCCTGCGCGGTGAGGCCGACGACTCCATGCAGTCCCGAGCTACCGCCCTGGGGTGGGGGTCAGTGTCCGATGTCACCGTCGTCGCCGGCCGAACTCCTTCCGGCAGTAGCGCGTCCGCCGTCGAGACGATCCGCCGAGTGGCGGCCCGGCGGCAGGTCGAGGCGCTCACTGCGGTCCAAGGACGGCGGCTGGTCGTCATCCTCGGCCGGACCGACGACCCCGCCGGGTTGGTGCGCGAGATCGCCGACTCGTTCGGCGACGGCCCCATCGTCCTCGGTCCCACCGTGCCGCATCTCTTCGCTGCGGGGCGATCGGCCCGGGCCGCGCTCAACGGGCTGTCCGCCGCGGACGGCTGGCCGCAAGCCCCTCGGCCGGTGCTCGCCGACGAGTTGCTTCCCGAACGGGTCCTCATCGGCGACGAGCACGCCCGGCGCCAACTCGTCGACCGGATCGCCGCACCCCTGCGCAGTCACGAGGTCCTGCTCGACACGGCAACGGCCTACCTCGACGCCGGGGGCCTTGAGGCGGCGGCTCGCGTCCTCTTCGTCCACCCGAACACGGTCCGCTACCGGCTCGGACGAATCGCCGAACTCACCGGCTACGACCTGGCCCATCCGCGCGACGGGTATGCCGTGCGCCTGGCTCTCGCCGTGGCCCGCCTCGCCGAGGGCACGCCCACCGTGCGGCGACCCGCATCGCCGACGCGGTGACCGGCAGCGCCCGGGAGCGCACGGCATACTGACGTTTTGGAGGAAACCTCCAAAGCGAGGTGGCCCAACTTCGTGAGATTCAGGTCACGAAGGGATCACGGCCGCCTGTCACCCTGGTGACGTGCTCGCGATCGTCTGCCCCGGCCAGGGCTCCCAAGCGCCCGGCCTGCTCGCCCCCTGGCTCGAGTTGCCCACCGTCCGCGACCGGATGGCGTGGTTCACCACGGTCGCCGGCATCGATCTCATGGGCCATGGCACCGAGTCCGACGCGGACACGATCCGCGACACCGCGATCGCCCAGCCGCTCATCGTGGCATCCGGCCTGTCCGCCCTGCTCGAGCTCTTCCCCAAGCCCTCCGAGGCGTTCACCAAGGTCTCGGTGGGAGCCGGGCACTCCGTCGGAGAGATCACTGCGGCGGCGGCAACCGGAGTCATCACCGCCGAGCAAGCGCTCGTCTTCGTCCGGGAGCGCGGCCGCCAGATGGCCAAGGCGAGCGCCGTCACCCCGACCGGGATGAGCGCGGTCGTCGGCGGTGACGCCACGGAGGTGGCCGCCGCTCTGACAGCACACGGTCTCACCGCAGCCAACATCAACTCCGCGGGACAGGTTGTTGCCGCCGGCACCCTCGACCAGCTCGCGGCGTTGGCCGCCGCTCCCCCAGCCAAGGCCCGGGTCATCCCCCTGCAGGTCGCCGGGGCCTTCCACACCCACCACATGGCGCCTGCGGTGGACCGGCTCGCGGCATACGCCCGGGCGATGACCACCCGCGAGGCGCACACCCGGCTGATCTCCAATCGGGACGGTCACGTCGTCCGTTCCGGCAAGGAGGTCCTCGAACGCCTGGTGACTCAGGTGAGTTCGCCGGTGCGGTGGGACCTGTGCATGCAGACCATGCTCGACCTCGGGGTGACCGGCCTCATCGAGATCCCTCCGGCCGGAACCCTCATCGGCCTGGCCAAGCGGGCCATGCCCGGGGTGGAGCTGCTGGCCATCAAGGGTCCCGAAGACCTGGACGCGGCGCGGCGGATGGTTGCCGAGCACGGCGATCGCCCGGACCCGGCCAGCGACCCCGAGTGGAGCCTGGTCATCGCCCCGACCAAGGGCGTGTTCTCACTCAGTTCGATCAGCGTCGGCGACCACGTCAGCGCCGGGACCGTCCTGGCCCACGTGCAGACCGCGCACGACGATGTCTCGATCACCGCGCCGCACGCCGGGTGGGTGAGCCAGTGGCTGGTGCGCGAAGGTGACGAGGTGGCCCCGGGCCAGCCGGTCCTGCGCCTGGCACCCCGAGGATCGGCCTCATGACCGCGGCGTCGGCGGCGTCGACGGCGTCAACGACGGCTCCAAAGGCGCCGGCCGAGCCCGGTCCGAATGCGGTGCTCGCGCCAAAGGGCACCGGATCGATCCACGGTCCCACCGGAGCCAAACACGCCCGGATCTGGGGCGTCGGCGGCTTCCGGCCCGAGCGGGTCGTGCCCAACTCCGAGATCGTGGAGGCCATCGACTCCTCCGACGAATGGATCCAGGAGCGTTCGGGTATCAAGTCGCGCCGCTGGGCGGGCCCGCAGGACACCGTCGTGTCCATGTCCGAGGCCGCTGCCCGGGCCGCGATCGAGTCGGCCGGAGTCGCCGTCGACCAGATCGACACGGTCATCGTCTCGACGGTGACCCACCCCTACCAGACCCCGGCCGCGGCACCCATCATTGCCGACCGCCTCGGGCTGCGCTGCGCGGCCTTCGACATCTCGGCCGCCTGCGCGGGCTACTGCCACGGCATCTCGCTGGCCAACGACATGGTCCGTGGCGGCAGCGCGCGATTCGTGCTGGTCATCGGCGTGGAGAAGCTCACCGACTTCACCGACGGCACCGACCGCGGGACGGCCTTCATCTTCGCCGACGGCGCCGGAGCGGCCGTCGTGGGGCCGTCGGACTTCCCGGGGATCGGGCCGACGATCTGGGGGTCCGACGGTTCGCAGTGGGAGACGATCAAGCAGAACGAGTCCTGGCTCGAGGTCCGTGACCAGGGACTGGGCCACCCGACGATCGGCATGGCCGGCCAGTCGGTCTTCCGCTGGGCTGTTTGGAGCATGGCCCCGGTCGCCCGCCAGGCCATCGAAGCGGCCGGCATCACCCCTGAGGACCTCGACGCCTTCATCCCGCACCAGGCGAACATGCGGATCATCGACGCCCTGCTCAAGCAGCTCAAACTCCCGCCGGACATCCCGGTCGCCCGCGACATCGTCGAGACGGCCAACACGTCCGCGGCCTCGATCCCGCTGGCCACCGAGCGGATGCTGCGGGAGGGCGAGGTCCCCCACGGCGGCCTCGCCCTGCAGATCGGCTTCGGAGCCGGCCTCGTGTATGCCGCGCAGGTCGTCGTCCTGCCCTGACAGGTTCCCGGGCCTCGCGGGTCAACCGAGGCACCCTGACCACCGACCGCACTGTCCCCGAAGGAGAGAGCACACCATGGCACAGAGCACCCAAGAGATCCTTGAGGGCCTCGCCGAGATCGTCAACGAAGAGACCGGCATCGACACCGCCTCGGTGGAACTCGACAAGTCGTTCACCGACGACCTCGACATCGACTCCCTGTCGATGATGACCATCGTCGTCAACGCCGAGGAGAAGTTCGGCGTCCGCATCCCCGACGACGAGGTGAAGAACCTCAAGACCGTCGGCGACGCCGTCGACTTCATCGCGGCTGCTCAGGGCTGAGCCCCGGCGGCGGGCCAGGCCCGCACCGATCGCCCGCTCGCGGCGAGTGCCTGGCCCGGTGACGATCCGGAGCTGGGCACCCGCCGGGGCGGGCGGCATACCCACTGCTCGCCCCACCCACGACCCCCGAAGCACCCGACCCGAGGAGTCCACACCCCATGTCCTCCAGCGAGACCCGCGTCGTCGTCACCGGCCTCGGAGCCACCACGCCGGTGGGCGGCACTGTCCCGCAGACCTGGGCGGCCGTTCTCGCCGGCCGGTCCGGGGCTCGGCAGATGGAGTTCGACTGGGTGACCCAGTACGAGCTTCCGGTGACCTTTGCCGCCCAGATCCACACCCCACCCGAGCAGGTGCTCGCCAAGGTGGAGACCCGACGGCTGGACCCCTCATCGCAGTACGCCCTCATCGCCGCGCGTGAGGCCTGGGCCGATGCGGGCTCCCCCGAGGTCGAGCCCGAGCGCCTCGCGGTCGCCGTCGGCTCCGGCATCGGTGGGGTCTGGACCTTGCTGTCCCAGTGGGACACGTTGCGTGAGAAGGGCCCGCGCCGGGTCTACCCGCTCGCCGTCCCCATGCTCATGCCCAACGGTCCGGCCGCCGCCATCTCGCTCGAGCTCGGTGCCCGGGCCGGTGCGCACACCCCGGTCAGCGCGTGCGCCTCGGGGGCTGAAGGCATGGGGTATGCCGTGCACCTCATCCGCAGTGGCCGCGCGGACGTCGTCGTGGCCGGCGGGACCGAGGCCGCCGTGCACCCGATGCCGATCGCCGGCTTTGCCGCCATGCAGGCCCTGTCCACCCGCAATGACGACCCGACAGCCGCCTCCCGGCCCTACGACACCGCGCGGGACGGCTTCGTCCTCGGTGAAGGCGCCGCGATCATCGTCCTGGAGTCCGAGGCGCACGCCCGGGCCCGCGGCGCCCGGATCTACGCCGAACTGGCCGGCGTCGGGATGTCCGCGGATGCCCACCACATCACCGCTCCCGAGCCCGAGGGGGCGGGAGCGTCACGAGCGATGCTCGAGGCGGTGGCCGCCGCCGGCGCGAGCATCGCCGACGTCGCGCACATCAACGCCCACGCGACCTCGACTCCGGTCGGTGACGTGGCCGAGGCCAACGCCATCCGGCGAGCGTTCGGTGCGGCGGCCGACGCGATCCCGGTCAGCGCGACGAAGTCCATGACCGGGCACCTGTTGGGCGCCGCCGGAGCGCTGGAGGCGGTCTTCACCATCCTCGCGTTGCACCACCGGCTGGCACCGGCCTCGATCAACCTCGACTCGATGGACCCGCAGATCGCCCTGGACGTGGTGCATGGTGCGCATCGGACCCTGCCGACCGGTGACCTGCTCGCCCTGGACAACTCCTTCGGTTTCGGCGGTCACAACGTGGCCCTGGCCTTCCGGACCGTCTGACCCCGGTCGACAGGTTCGAGCCTGCTCGGGGCGAGGGATCCCGGCGGGGGCGGCTCACCCCACCTTGTGCAGCCAGCGCACGGGAGCCCCGTCACCGGCATACCGGAAGGGCTCCAGCTCCCGGTCCCACGGCGCACCCAGCAGCGCGTCGATGGCTGCGTGCAGGGCCGGCACGTCCCCCTGGTGTGCCTCGAAGACGTCCCGCAAGCGATCCTCGTTGACCATCGCGTCGCCGTTGGCGGAGATCCACGTGTGGTGCAGCCCGAGGGTCGGCGTGTGCGACCAGCGAGACCCGTCCACCCCGGGCGAGGGCTCCTCGGTCACTTCGTAGCGCACATGGTCCCAACCGCGCAGCGCGCTGGCCAGGCGAGCACCCGTCCCGGCGTCACCGGTCCAGGAGATCTCGGCACGGACCATCCGAGGGCCAGCGGGCTGGATGGTCCAGTCCAAGTGAAGGGCCTGGCCGAGGACGTTCTCCAGGGCCCAGGTGATGTGCGGGCACACGACAGTGGGGGTCGAGTGGATGAACACGACCCCACGCGTGGCGTACCGAGACGCGGTAACAGACATCCGGGGCTCCTCCTGTGCGAGGGACGTCTTCCCCAACGTCTCGCTCGGTGTGCCGGACCGTTTCCGTGCGTTCGGCGGTGACGTTCCCCTCGCTGAGGTGAAACGACACGCGTCACGTGAGTGACATTCTGCCCCAAAGACATCTCCCGCACCAGCGCGGGCTGGTGCGGGAGATGGGCTGGGGATCGGCTGATCGGTCAGCCCGTCGCACCCGACGTCGCGGTGGGGGTGGCGCCGCTCTTGGCGTTCTTGCCGGGACGGCCGTGGCCCGGAGCCTTCAACGGCGCCTCGGTCACCGAGGTCACGGTGAAGTTCGCGTCGATGGTCAACACGATCCGGGTGCCGTCCGGGCGCATCATGATCGCGCGGTAGGGCTCGCCATCGGCCGCCTTGCCCACCCGCAGCACGTATGCCGTGGGCTCCTTGGTGACCGCCGCCTGGGTGACCTTGACCGCGGCGTCGCCAGTCAACCCGTGCTCCAGCACGCGGTCCTTGAAGTCTCCCTTGGGGCCGTGACGGCGACCCTGGTCGGCGGTGCCCGCGCCGGCCGTGGGGCTGGAGTCCGCCTGTACCTGCGCCGGGGTCGTCTGGCCCGCGTTCGCCAACGCCGCCCCACCCAGGCCCAGCACGGCGGCGGTGGCCACTGCGGCGGTCGCGGTGATCAGGTTCTGCTTCTTCATCATGAACTCCTTCGTAGGACGACTCGATGGTTCATGGTGTCCGGGGCCGGCTGCCAATTGAGGGTGAGGACCCTGTCAGGACACTGTGAATCGACGTGGTCGGCTGTGACACGGGTCGTCAGCGCCGTGGTCCAGCGCACGACTCTGCTGCGGCCCGGATGGTCGACGTGGGTGGTTGGTGTGCCCGGGCTGTGGGCTCCGCGGTGCCGGGGCCGAGTAGGCTCGCGGTCATACGCCGAACGCGCCCGTACGCCGCTCGCCCACTCTCCGCGGACGTTCCGGGACCCGCGCGCGTGCGGGGCGGTAGCTCAGCCGGTCAGAGCAGCGGACTCATAATCCGTCGGTCGTGGGTTCAAGCCCCACCCGCCCCACCGCAAAATCGTTGCTTTCGACGACGTCCGCCCCAGCCCGGACCGGGCGGGCGTTGCCGTTCACTGCACTCAAGCTCAGGTCAGGCGCGCAGGGGTCTGTTTCGGCGAGTGCGCAGGCGACCTTGAGGGCGTCCAGGAGTCTGCGGGCGTCCCCGACGGTCAGGCTCAGATCACACTGGAAGGCCGGGCTGTCGTGCGCAACCCGGATGACGTCCGGGTAGTTCGGTCGACCGCCCGGGTCGTGGCGGAAGCCCTCAATCCACACCCTCATGGAGCCAGCCAGGTCATCGTCCTCCGAGGTCCAGTTGGCGACGTCCTCGGAGGAGAAGTGCACCCCGTGGTCAGACTTGTGGCTGTCCTGGCCACGCATCACGAAGTCCAGGTCAGCGCTGGCCCAGGCCGGGCGTCTCACCGCCGAATCGGACCCAACAGCGAACAGCCGGTTCCTCCACATAACCCCTGATCATTGCGCATATCCTGTGTTTAGCCAAGGCCAACCTCGGATGCATGCGCTTGCGCCGAGCTCCTGGCCCCTGAGCGGCTGCTCCCGCGGGGCGCCCCCGCCCGGGTAGGCGCACATCAGCGCTGGCTTGCCGTTGGTGGGGTACCGAACGACGTATGCGCCGAGGCACATCACTCTCCACCCGGCGGTCCCTCTGCAGGCGGACCTCAGGCAACCACCAGGGCGTTGCTACCCCCTGCGCATGGGTCGTTCTCCCATCGAGCGTTGGCGCTCGGTCAAGGTCTCGGTCGGCGCTCCAACACCAACGGTCGTGAGGTCGGGCCCCTGGACTACCCCCATCAGTGGGGAACCGAGAGATCCCCGGGCACGAACGACTTCACCGATTCCGTGACGGCCGCGTCCACGAGCGCCTTGTCGGCCATCGGATAGGTCCACTGCAAGACGGCGCACGAGCCAACCCCGCACAGGTAGCGGACGTAGAAGACCGTGGATCCCTGGGTCCCGCTGGTGCTGAAGGCCCGCGCGTTTCCCCCCTCGTAGGTGACTGTCGCTCCAGCGGCGATCCACTCCGCACGGATGCTCGCCGGGGTCGGCGCAGTCACCGGCCCGACGTTGAAGCCGTAAGCGGTCGCTCGGATCTGCCCCCGCCGGAAGCCCATCCCGTCCCCGTTGTCGGACTCCCCGCTGGCCGTCAGCCCACCGGGGATGGCAACCCGATAGCCGAACCTCGCGTTGACGTAGACGCGCGCCGGGCCGAGCCCCGTGCCGAGCGCCGGGACGGCAGTCGTTGGCGCCGGCACTGGCACCGGACGAGCGGCGCTCGACGCAGGAGTTGCGGCCGAACCGGCCGAACCGGCCGATCCGGCGACTGGGGTCCCCGGTTCCTCCACGGTTGCGGTCACGGTGACCGTCGGGCCTGGCGGCTCGTGCGTTGGACCGCCACACGCAGCCACGGCGCACGCGATGACGACAATCGTGACCGACATCATGATCACCCTGGATCGGAACACAGCCGTCAGCATACGAAAGGGCCCGAACTCGCGCCTGAGGGACCTATGGCACTGTCTGTCGCAGACAACCAGAGAAAGGGTGACCTCGTGCGCCCGGGCGACCCTCGGGCACGGTGGAGGAGGACCAGACAATGAAGCGTCTCCTGTCGGGAAACGAGGCCATCGCGCGAGCAGCGTGGGAGGCCGGAGCGGTCGTCGGGGCGGGCTACCCAGGCACCCCGAGCACCGAGATCCTCGAGGAGTTCGCTCCCTACCCCGATGTGTATGCCGAGTGGTCACCCAACGAGAAGGTTGCCCTCGACGTCGCGATCGGCTCGGCGATCGCCGGTCGGCGGGCCTTCGCGACGATGAAGCACGTCGGGCTCAACGTCGCCATGGACTCGTTCTGGTCCGTGTCGATGACCGGCGTCGAGGCCGGTCTGGTCGTCGTCTCGGCCGACGACCCGTCCCTGCACTCCTCGCAGAACGAGCAGGACAACCGGTTCCTCGCCCGGTGGGCGCGGGTGCCCTGCTTGGACCCGGCCAACAGCCAGGACAGCCACGACTTCATGGTCGCCGCCTTCGACCTGTCCGAACGCTTCGACACCCCCGTGCTGTTGCGGCCCACCACTCGGGTGTGCCACACGAGCGCACCGGTCGAGGTCGGCGAGATCCGGCTGCGCCGCCCCGTCCCGGACACCTACGTGCGCAACCTCGCCAAGTACGACATGGCCCCCGCGAACGCCCGAGCGCGCCGGCCGGTCATCGAGCACCGGGTCGAGGCCTTGGCCGAGCACGCCGAGACCTTCCCCTTCAATGTCGTCGAGATGCGCGGGACGAAACTCGGGATCATCACCGCCGGGGTGGCGCACGCCTACGCCCGCGAGGTCTTCCCGGACGCGAGCACCCTCAAGCTCGGCATGGTCTACCCACTCCCCCGCAAGCTCATCGCCGACTTCGCAGCCAAGGTCGACACCCTCATCGTCCTCGAGGAGCTCGACCCCTTCGTCGAAGACCAGGTCCGGCTCATGGGGATCCGGTTGTACGAGCCGCCGACCCCACCGGCATACCCCCACACGAAGTCGATCTTCCCCATCATGGGCGAACTCGACCCCGCCGTCGTTCGCGCCAGCGCGGTCGCTGCCGGCCTGTTCGAGGCGCCCGCGGGATCCCCCGCCAC
>CAZNLX010000051.1:6921-9987 GCA_964573925.1 uncultured Intrasporangiaceae bacterium | reverse complement strand
GTGCAACGCGAAGCAGCCCCATTGCGGCGGGCGTGCGGCCGTCCGTTCGAGCAGTTCCCGGACGAACCGCACGGTGTCGCCGCGTGCGTTCAGGTATGCCGCGAGGTCCAGCTCGACGTCGCCCCCGACGGTGCGGTAGTGCCGCCATCCGGCCCGTTCCGTCTGCGCGCCGCCGACCAGACGCACCCCCGGACCGGGATGCCAGCGCCGGATCGCCGCCGGGGTGAACGGGTAGTAGGTGAAGAGGAAGTCCTCGACCGGATGACGTTCGCCACGGGCGCGTCGGTCCCGGTGCCCGGCGGTGAGGCGGTCGACCCGCTCGGCATGAGCCTGCTGGCGGGTCAACCAGTCCTCCGCCGTGAGGGCCACCGGCGGGGACCGGTCGATCGGGGCCTGCGAGGGCATGCTTCCGTTGACCCGAATCGTCAGCGCCAGTAGGTCGCCCGCGGGGCGGCACCCCCGCCGGATGGCGCCCGCAGGGTCACCGCGAACAACGGCTGGCTGTGCCCGGGAACCGACGCGCTGAGCCGTTCGCCGATCTGCTCGGCGCCGAGGCGCTCGTAGAAGGTCCGGGCCTGCTGGTCGGCCTCGATGTGCATCGTCGTCCAGCCGCGACCGATCGCCCGGCGACGGGCGTCCTCGAAGAGGATGCGGCCGATGCCCGTCCCGATGAAGGGCGGGTCGACGAAGAGCATGTCGAGCTCGCCGACCGGACCGGCGCCGTCGAGCAGGTGGAAGCCCGCCACGACCCCGTCAACCTCGACGACCACTGCCTGGACGGCCTGTTCTGGCGACAGGGTGAGCTCTGCCTCGCACAGGCGCAGGAACGACGCGCTGTAGCCCCACCAGCCCTTGCTGCGCATGGCCAATGCGGAGAGCGCCGGCGCTTCGTCCGCGGTCGCGGACCGGACGATGAGACCGGAGCCGGGCGCGTGCTGCGCCGGGCCCGCCGCACCGGCACTCGACGGCGTCAGATGGTCGATGCTCATCGTGCGGGCACCCCCTGACGAGTCAGGCCGTAGGTGACCCCGTCCACGAGAGCGCGCCAGGACGCTTCGACGATGTTGGGGGCGACTCCGACGGTCTGCCAGGTCGTCGTCCCGTCGGAGGTCTCGATGAGCACTCGGGTGATCGCGTCGGTGCCGTGCGAGGCGTCGAGGATGCGGACCCGGAAGTCGACGAGTTCGAGCCGATCCAGCTCCGGGTAGACCCCGATGAGGGCGACGCGCAAGGCGTGGTCGAGGGCATTGACCGGGCCGTTGCCCTCGCCGGTCGCGACGTGGCGGGTGCCGCCGGCGGTGAGCTTGACGGTCGCTTCCGAGGTGGCCTCCGCCGCCTCGCGCGCGTCGGTGATGACCCGCCAGGACTCGACGTCGAAGTAGGTCACCCCCTGCCCCAGGTGCTTGCGCAGGAGCAACTCGAACGACGCGTCGGCCGCGTCGAAGGTCCAACCGCGCAGCTCCAGATCCTTGACCTCGGCGAGGACCGCGGCGACGAGTTCGGACTGGTCGCTGAGGTCGACCCCCATCTCCTTCGCCTTGAGCTCGATGCTGGCCCGCCCCGCCATGTCCGAGACGAGGGTGCGCATCGAGTTGCCAACCAGGCCCGGGTCGGTGTGCTGGTAGAGGTCCGGGTCGACCTTGAGGGCGCTCGCGTGCAGCCCGGCCTTGTGCGCGAAGGCGCTGGCCCCGACGTAGGGCTGACGGCTGTAGGGCGGCACATTGGTGACTTCGCTGATGGAGTGCGAGATCCGAGTGGCCTCGCGCAACCGGGCCGGCTCGAGCAGCGGCATACCCTGCTTGATCTGCAGGTTCGAGACGAGGGTGAGGATGTTGGCATTGCCGGTGCGCTCCCCGTAGCCGTTGACCGTGCCCTGCACGTGAGTGGCTCCCGCGTCGACCGCCGCCATGGAGTTGGCGACAGCGCATCCGGTGTCGTTGTGGCAGTGGATGCCCACCCGTGCTCCGGTGGCGTCCAGGACGTCACGGACGACGTCGGCGACCTGGGCCGGCAGCATGCCCCCGTTGGTGTCGCACAGCGCGACGACCTCGGCACCGGACTCGGCCGCGGCCCGCACGCACTCGAGGGCATAGGCCCGGTCCAGCCGGTAGCCGTCGAAGAAGTGCTCGGCGTCGAGGAAGACCCGCCGGCCCTCCCCACGCAGGAAGGTCACCGTGTCGCGGATCATCGCGAGGTTCTCCTCCAACGTGGTGCGCAGCGCCTGCTCGACGTGTCGGGCGTGCGACTTGGCCACGAGGGTGACGACCGAGGCGCCCGAGTCGAGCAGGGCCCGCACGAGCGGGTCGGCGTCGGCGGTGGACCCGGCCCGACGAGTCGCCCCGAAGGCGGCCAGCGTGGCGTTGCGCAGGGACAACTCCCGCTGGGCCCGGGCGAAGAACTCGGTGTCCTTGGGGTTGGCCCCCGGCCAGCCGCCCTCGATGAAGCCGACCCCCAGCTCGTCGAGCTGGCGGGCAATGGCGAGCTTGTCGGCTACCGACAGGTTGAGACCCTCCTGCTGAGCGCCGTCGCGCAGGGTCGTGTCGTAGACGTGCAAGTCGAGGCTGGCCGTGGACATCCAAGTCACTTTCGTTTCGGTCGGTGCTCTCGTCGCTGTCGGCCGGCGGGGGTAGTGCCGGACCAACAAAAAGACCCCCCGGGTGCGGGAGGTCTGCGCGACGAGGGAAGCGTCTCGTCGCGCTTAGGTAATAACGAGGGCGGCGGTGGCCGCGCGGACAGTGGGGGTCACGGGGTACAGGGTGCCACCGGTCGGTGTCCGATGGGGAAACATCTCGCGATACGAGACTGACGTGTCGTATGCCGCGAACGCCGGCGGTCCATTCCCGCTTGGCGCCTCCTCGTCGCATCCGTTGCCCGCCTCTGGCCGCCATCCCGCCCGTCCCTCGGCCGCCCCTTGCCCCGCGAGTGAGCAGTTTCGGTCGCTATCCGGCCGAATGGCGACACATTCTGCTCGCTCGGCGGTGGATCGCGGTTCAGCGCGCGGCGGCAGCGATCAACGCCTCGAAGAGCCGCCCGTCCTCCCCCGCCTCGGGGTGCCATTGGACGGCC
>CAZNLX010000051.1:0-6821 GCA_964573925.1 uncultured Intrasporangiaceae bacterium | reverse complement strand
CAACGCCTCGAAGAGCCGCCCGTCCTCCCCCGCCTCGGGGTGCCATTGGACGGCCAGCCGGAAACACCCCCGCGGGTCCTCCATCGCCTCGAGCACCCCGTCCGGTGCCCAGGCCGCCGGGAGGTAACCCGGATAGGTCGCTACCCCCTGATGGTGGTAGGTCGGCCCGTCGATCGGCTCGGTGCCCAGGATGCCCGCCACCCGGGTGCCGGCCACCGCCGTCACGATATGCCGCGTCCAGACTCCCGGCGCAGGCAGGTGGACGTCGGTGCCCACCGACTCCGGCAGGTGTTGGTCCAGGGACCCGCCGGCAGCGACCGCCATGACCTGCATCCCCCGGCACACCCCGAGCGTGGGCAGGTCCAGCTCGGCGGACACCCGGGCCAGGGCCAACTCCCAGGCGTCCCGGTCCGGGCGAGGCGCCTGGGCGGTGGGGTGCGGGAGGGCGGCATACCGGCTGGCCTCGACGTCGGCTCCCCCGGCGAGGATGAGCCCGTCGACCCGGGCGAGCACGCCGCGGGCGAGCGCGTCCGCAGGCTCCGCGTCCATGGGGTCCCCGGGCGGGAGGATCACCGGTATGCCGCCCGCCCGGGTCACGTGCTCGAGATACATCCGCGGCAGGACCGCGCTGGGTTGCCCGGTCCACGGCGGCCGGTCGATCGACTCGACGTAGCACGAGATCCCGATGACCGGCCGCGACGGCATACCGACTCCGACGGTGCTCAGAGGGGGGTGACGTAGGCCGCGGAGATGCCACCGTCGACGAGGAAGGTCGAGGCGGTCATGAACGACGACTCGTCCGAGGCGAGGAAGAGGACCGCGTTGGCCATCTCCTCGGGCTCGCCGAAGCGCCCCATGGGGATGTGGACGAGCCGCCGTGCCGCGCGCTCGGCGTCCTTGGCGAACAACTCCTGCAGCAGCGGGGTGTTGACCGGTCCGGGACACAGGGCGTTGACCCGCACCCCCTGGCGGGCGAACTGGACACCGAGCTCGCGGGTCATCGTCAGGACCCCACCCTTGGACGCGGAGTAGGAGATCTGCGAGGTGGCCGCACCCATGATCGCCACGAAGGACGCCGTGTTGATGATCGAGCCCTTGCCCTGCTCGAGCATGTAGGGCAACGCCGCCTTGCAGCACAGATAGACGGAGGTGAGGTTGACCTCCTGGACCCGGCGCCAGGCGTCCAGCTCGGTCTCGAGGATCGAGTCGTCGTCCGGCGGGGAGATGCCCGCGTTGTTGAAGGCGATGTCGACGCTGCCGAAGCGCTCCTTGGCGGTCGCGAACATCGCGTCCACCTGCTCCTTGTTCGTCACGTCGCACCGGACGTAGGCGATGCCCAACTCGTCGGCGAGCGCGGCACCCGCTTCGTCGTTGAGGTCTCCGACGACGACCTTGGCACCTTCGGCGACGAACCGCCGGACGGTGGCCAGGCCAATGCCCGAACAGCCTCCGGTGATCACGGCGACCTTGCCGTCCAACCTGCCTGACATGGGTGTCCTTCCTTGGTGGGGTTCGGGGTGCAGCGAATGCGGCGGGGGCGCCGGCGCCCTCAGTCGTCCGTGGCGAAGAAGACGTTCTTGACCTCGGTGAAGGCGTCGAGGGCGTCGGGACCGAGCTCGCGGCCCAGCCCGGACTGCTTGAAGCCACCGAACGGGGTCGCATAGCGGACGCTGCTGTGGCTGTTGACCGAGAGGTTGCCCGACTCGACGCCCCGGGCCACCCGGATGGCGCGGCCCACGTCGCGGGTCCAGATCGACCCCGACAGCCCGTATGCCGTGTCGTTGGCCTTGGCGATCGCGTCCGCCTCATCGTCGAAGGGCATGACTGCGACGACCGGGCCGAAGATCTCCTCCCGCCAGACGGCGTCGTCGGTGGAGCGCGGGATGACGACTGTCGGGGCGTACCACCAGCCGGGACCGGACGGCATACTCCCTCGGAAGGCGACATCGACGCTCTCGGCGGCCCCTTCGATAAAGCTCCGGACGCTCTCCCGGTGCCCGGCGCTGATGAGCGGGCCCATCTGCGCGCTCTCGTCGGCCGGGTCGGTGACGACGACGCCCTTGACCGCCGTCTCGAAGAGTTCCATGAACCGGTCGTAGACGCTGCGCTGGACGAGGATCCGGCTGCGGGCACAGCAATCCTGGCCGGAGTTGTCGAAGACCGACATCGGTGCGGAGGCGGCGGCCTTCTCCAGGTCGGCGTCGGCGAAGACGATGTTCGCGCTCTTGCCGCCCAGCTCGAGGGTCACCCGCTTGACCTGGTCGGCAGCGCCGCGCATGATCCGCTGGCCGACCTCGGTCGAGCCGGTGAAGCAGACCTTCCGCACGCTCGGGTGGGTGACGAAGCGTTCGCCGACGACCGATCCCTTGCCGGGGAGCACGGTGAACACGCCCTCGGGGATGCCGGCGTCCAGCGCGAGCTCGCCGAGCCGGATCGCGGTGAGCGGGGTGAGCTCGGCGGGCTTGAGGACGACGACATTCCCGGCGGCCAGCGCCGGCGCGAAGCCCCAGCCGGCGATCGGCATGGGGAAGTTCCACGGGACGATGACCGAGACGACGCCGAGTGGTTCCTTGAACGTCACGTCCAGGCCCCCGGCCACCGGGATCTGCTTGCCGAAGAGCCGCTCCGGGGCCGCCGAGTAGTAGGCCAGGACGTCGCGGACGTTGCCGGCCTCCCACCGGGCGTTGCCGATGGTGTGCCCGGATCCGGTCACCTCGAGCTGGGCCAGCTCCTCGTTGTGCGCGCCGACGACCTCGGCGAACCGGCGCAGCAGCCGTCCACGGTCGGCCGGGCTGACCGCGCGCCAGGCCGGCAGCGCGGCTTCGGCACGCGCGATGGCCGCGTCGGTCTCCTCAACGGACAGGGACGGGACGGTCGCGCAGACCTGTTCGGTGGACGGGTTGACGACCTCGTGTGTGCTCGCCACGGTGGTGTTCACAGCCTTTCGAATCCGCGGATGCGTTCCCAGTCGGTGACCGCCCGGTTGAAGGCGTCGATCTCCACCTGGGCGGCGTGGGCGTAGTGCTCGACGACATCGTCGCCGAAGGCCGCCCGGGCCACCGACGAGCCCAGGAGCAAGTCACGGGCTTCCGGCAACGTGGTCGGCACCCGCTCCTTGTCGGAGACGTAGGCATTGCCGTCGAACCGGGGCTCCAGCGGCAACCCTTCCCGGATGCCGTGCAGCCCGCCGGCGAGCATGGCCGCCACCGCGAGGTAGGGGTTGACGTCGCCGCCGGGCACCCGGTTCTCCACCCGCAGACCCGAACCGTGCCCGACGACCCGCAGCGCGCAGGTGCGATTGTCCCGGCCCCAGGCGATCGCCGTCGGGGCGAAGCTGCCGGCCTGGAATCGCTTGTAGGAGTTGATGTTCGGGGCGTAGAAGTAGGTGAGTTCCCGCAGGGTGGCCTGCACCCCGGCGAGGAAGTGATCGAAGACCTCGCTGTGCCCGTGTTGCCGGGCGTCGTCGGCGAAGACGGTCCGGTCGTCGGTGCCCCGCAGCGACAGGTGGATGTGGCAGGAGTTGCCCTCCCGCTCGTCGTACTTGGCCATGAAGGTCAAGGACTGCCCGTGCGCGGCGGCGATCTCCTTGGCGGCGTTCTTGTAGATGACGTGGTTGTCGCAGGTGCGCAGGACGTCCTCGTAGCGGAAGGCGATCTCGTGCTGGCCGAGGTTGCACTCCCCCTTGGCCGATTCGACCTTGAGCCCGGCGGCATACATCTCGTTGCGGATGTCGCGCAGCAGCGGCTCGACGACCGTGCCACCTTGGATCGAGTAGTCGACGTTGTAGCGGTTGACCCCGGTGAGCCCGATGTACCGGGAGTCCCAGGCGGCGGCATACGACTGTTCGAAGACGATGAACTCCAGCTCGGTGCCGGCCAGCGCGGTGAAGCCGAGATCGGCGGCGGCCTGCACCTGACCCTTGAGGACCGACCGTGGTGATTGGCGCACCAGCCCGCTGCCGTCGAGCCAGGCCAGATCGCACTGGACCGTCGCGGAGTACGGCTGGCCGGGGGTGCGGCGCAGCGTCGTGAGGTCCAGATCGAACATCATGTCGCCGTAGCCGCGCTCCCACGAGCTGATCTCGTAGCCCTGGACGGTGTTCATCTCGACGTCGACGGCGAGCAGATAGTTGCAGCCTTCGGTGCCGTGACCCATGACCGTGTCGAGGAACCACTGACCGTGGATTCGCTTGCCCTGGAGCCGACCCTGCATGTCGGTGAAAGCGACGACGACCGTGTCGATCGTGCCGTCGGCGATCTCGGCACGCAGTTGGTCGAGGGTGAGCCCAGGTCGAGTCATCGGCGGTCCTTCGGGGTGTGAGGGTGGTCAGGAACGGGGGCGCAGGAGGGCTCGCAGCAGCGACGAGGTCGCGTCGCAGTGCTCCTCCATGACGGTGCGGGCAGTGTCGGGATCACCGGCCAGGACGGCGGCGATGATCGCGTCGTGCTGGTCGTGGGAGTGCGCGATGTTCCGGGAGATCACCGGTATGCCGCGCAACAACTCGTGCAGGGCCGCCTGGGCCCGGGTCACGGCCTCGACGAGCATCGGGGAACTCGAGAGGGTGGCCAGAGCCAGGTGCAGGCGGGAGTCGTTGAGCCGGTGGGTCGCCGGATCGGGGGCTTCGCGGACCTGGGCAGCGCAGGCGATGAGCCAGGCTCGTTGGTCGGCGGCCAGCGGTCGAGTGGCCGCCAGGGCCGCTGCGCCCGGCTCGACCACACGGCGGAAGTCGAGGACGTCGGCGATGGCCGAGGTCGAACGCTCCGGTTGGGGCAGCGGCGCAGACCCGGGTGCCTCACCGGCATAGGTGACCATCGTGCCGCCGCCTCGCCCGCGGCGAGTGGTGACCAGGCCCGAGTCGCGCAGGGCCGCGATGGCTTCGCGCAGGGTGCTGCGCGAGACCGCGAGCCGTTCGGCGAGCTCCCGCTCCGGCGGCAGGAGATCCCCGTCGCGGAAGGCGCCGAGGCGGATCGCCGTGGCCAACTGTTCGACGGTCAGCTCGAAGGCGTTGCCCGAGGCCGGCCGCAGCACATGGTGGGACAGCGACTCGGACAGGTGGCCGGAGGGTTCGCCGGAGCGCAGCGGGATGATCACGCCGAATCCCTCCCGAGCCGGACCCCCTCGGGGTCGAACGGGGGGCGCAGCGAGACCGTCACCGGGACGCGTCGCCCGGCCAGGTCCACCTCGAAGGTGCCGGATCGGAGCCACTCGGGAGTCACCCGCCCAGTCTGCCGGTCCACCGCCCAGGCCAGCCCGACGGGGGCCCCCAGGGCATGCCCCCACCCGGCGCTGGTCACCTGTCCGGCGGGCTCACCGTCGCGCAGGAGCAACTCCCCGCTCCACAGGTATGCCGCGGGGTCACCGGCGACCACCGAGACGATCCGGCGTGCCGGGCCTGCGGCCTTGACCTGCTCGACGGCCTGGCGCCCGAGGAAGTCGATCCCGGAGCCGAGCTTGCAGGTGAAGGTCAGACCGGCCTCGACCGGGGTGGCGTCCGGGACGAGTTCACGGCCGAAGGCCCGGTAGCCCTTCTCCAGGCGCATCGCGTCGATCGTGTAGTAGCCGGCCGGGACCGCGCCGAGGGACTCGCCCGCGCTGAGGAGGTCCTCGTAGACCCCGGCCGCGAACTCGGTCGGGACGTAGAGTTCCCAGCCCAGTTCCCCGACATAGGTGATCCGGGTGGCCCGAACCGTCGCGGTGCCGATGCGCAGGTGACGGCTCGTCGAGAACGGGAAGCCGCCGTCGGACAGGTCCGCGCCGGAGAGCCGGCCGAGCAGCTCGCGGGAGGCCGGGCCCATGACGCCGAACACGGCATACATCGGGGTGACGTCGACGACCTCGGTGCGGTGGTCCTGCGGGGCACGGCGGCGGATCCAGTCGACGTCCCGCACCGCGGAGGCCGCCCCACTGACGACGAGGAACTCGGCCTGGCCGAGCCGGGTCACCGTGACGTCGGCCTCGTAGCCTCCGCGGCCGTTGAGCATCCCGGTGTAGACCGCCCGGCCGACCGGGACGTCAACGTCAGCGGTGCACAGCCACTGCAGGCTGGCCGCGGCGTCGGGGCCGGTGACGAGGTACTTGGCGAACGAGGTCTGGTCGAAGATCCCCACGGTATGCCGCGTCGCCGCCTGCTCGGCCCGCGACCACGGCAGCCAGCTCGGTGCCTCCCACGAATAGTCCAGGACGGCGGGCGTCCCGGGCTGGGCGAAGACATTGGCCCGCTCCCAACCCATCTTGCTGCCGAGCACAGCCCCCTGGGCGACCAGCCGGTCGTGGACCGGCGAACGGCGGAACGGGCGGGCGGTCTCGAACTCCCGGTTGGGCCACGGCACGGCATAGTGCAACCCGAGGACCTCGCCGACCCGCTGGCGCAACCAGGTGTTGTTGGCATTGAACGGGGCGAACCGGCGGATGTCCACGGCCGTGAGATCGCTGGTCGGCTCACCCTCGACGATCCACTCCGCCAGGGCCTTGCCGGCTCCACCGGCCGACGCGATCCCTACCGAATTGAAACCCGCGCCGATGAAGAAGCCACCGACCCCAGGAACCGCGCCGAGGAGGAACTGGTTGTCCGGGGTGAAGCTCTCCGGGCCGTTGTAGAACTTGCGCACCCCCGTCTCGGCGAGCACCGGCAGCCGATGGACGGCGCTGCTCATGAGGATCTCGAAGTGCTCCCAGTCTTCGTCGAGCAACTGGAACTCGAACGGGTGCGGGATTTCGTCGGGAGCCACCCAGGGCTTGGCCACCGGTTCGAAGCCGCCGACGAGCAGCCCGCCAACCTCCTCCTTGACGTAGGTGTAGCCGTCCGGGTCGCGCAGGATGGG
>CAZNLX010000050.1:0-10031 GCA_964573925.1 uncultured Intrasporangiaceae bacterium | reverse complement strand
CTGGCCCGAGCAGTCGTCCGCCGACCACAACTGCTCGTCCTCGACGACGCCACCTCCGCGGTGGACCCCAGCGTCGAACAGGAGATTCTCTCGGCGCTTCGTGGGGTCTCGCGGGCCACGACGGTCCTGCTCGTCGCCTATCGGATGGCCACGATCGCCCTGGCCGACGAGATCGTCTACCTCGAGGACGGCCGAGTCGTCGGGCATGGCAGCCACGACCACCTCGTCGCCACCTGCCCCGGGTATGCCGCGCTCGTCTCCGCCTACGCCCGTGAGGCCGCCGACCGGGCCGCCGTGGCAGCGGACGAGGAGGCGCCGTCGTGAGCCGGTTCGAGCCCCTCGCCGACCACTCGGGGATCAGCTCCGGGTCCGAACTGAGCGCCTGGGCGACGATCCATCGCGGCGTCGCGATCTCCCCGGAACTGACCAAGGGTCTGGGGATCACCGTCGTTCTCGCGGTGTTGTCGACCCTGGGGCGGGTGCTCGTCCCGTTCGTCGTCCAACGCACGACCGACGAGGGCATCCTCGCTCCCGGTGGACCGGACTCGGGGCGGGTCACCTTCTGGGTGGCGCTCGCCCTCGCCGGGGTGCTCGTCACCGCCCTCAGCTCGTATGCCGTCAACGTGCGCCTCTACACGGCCTCCGAACGGGGCCTGGCGACGTTGCGGCTCACCGCGTTCCGGCACATCCACGACCTGTCTATGCTCACCCAGAACACCGAACGGCGCGGGTCGCTCGTCTCGCGGGTGACCTCCGACGTCGACACAATCTCGATGTTCGTCCAGTTCGGCGGACTCATGCTCATCATCAGCGTCGGGCAGATCCTGCTGGCCACCGCGCTCATGGTCGCCTACAGCCCGGTCCTTGCCGGGGTGGTCTGGGGCTGCTTCGTCCCGCTGTTCTTCCTCATCCGCCATTTCCAGGGCATCGTCGGGCGGGCCTACACCCGGGTGCGCCAGCGGGTCGGTGAGATGCTCGGCGCGATCTCCGAAGCGGTCGTCGGCGCAGCGACGATCCGGGCCTACGGCATTCAGGAGCGCACCGCCACCCGGATCGACGCCGCGGTCGAGGCACACCGGCGGGAGGCCGTCGGCGCGCAGATCCGGGCGGTCGTGGCCTTCACCGCGGGCCAGTTCGTCTCGGGGTTGACTACCGCGGTGGTCCTCGTCGTGGGCACGATCCTCGCGGTCCGCGGGGAGGTGTCGATCGGCACGCTTTTGGCCTTCCTCTTCCTCGTCAACCTGTTCACCATGCCGGTGCAGCAGGCCACCGAGATCCTCAACGAGATGCAGAACGCCGTAGCCGGCTGGCGGCGGGTCATCGGCATCGTCGACACCCCCGCCGACGTCGCCGATCCAGGGGCAGGCGGAGTCGAGTTGCCGCGAGGGCCGATCACGGTGCGCTTCGACGGCGTGACGTTCGCCTACCCCGGCGGGGAACCGGTCCTGCGCGATATCACCCTCGACATCGCCCCGCGTTCCCGAGTCGCGGTCGTCGGGGAGACCGGATCGGGCAAGTCGACGCTGGCCAAGTTGCTCACCCGCCTCATGGACCCGACCGAGGGTCAGGTGCTCGTCGATGGCGAGGACCTGCGCCGGGTGCGCTTCTCATCGCTGCGCTCCCGGGTGGTCCTCGTTCCGCAAGAGGGCTTCCTCTTCGACGCATCCCTGCTCGACAACATCCGTTTCGGCCGCCCGGACGCCACCCCGCAGGAGGTCCAGTTGGCCCTCACCGAATTGGGTCTGGACGAGTGGGCGGCCGGCTTGCCGCTGGGCCTGGACACGTCGGTCGGGCAGCGCGGCGAATCGTTGTCGGCGGGGGAGCGGCAGCTCGTCGCCATCGTCCGGGCCTACCTCGCCGACCCCGATCTGCTCGTCCTCGACGAGGCGACCTCAGCGGTCGACCCGTCGACCGAAGTCCGCGTGCAGCGTGCGCTCGATTCGCTGACCCGGGGTCGCACGTCGATTGCCATCGCTCACCGCCTGTCGACCGCGGAGGCCGCCGACGAGGTCATCGTCGTCGACGCCGGCCGGATCGTCGAACGCGGCCCGCACCGCGAGCTCGTCACCCGCGACGGGGTGTATGCCGCCCTGCACGCCTCCTGGGCGGCGCAACAGTCCGCCTAGCCCGACCCCGAGGCAGAGTGTTCATGTACCATTTGGTACATGAACACTCTCACAGCCGTATCACCGGTGTTGTCCGAGCGTGGCACCGCGTGGGCCGCCCTCTGCGATGTCCGCCGGTGGTCGACTTGGCTGCCCACAGTCACCTCGGTCACGGCCCTGGACCCGACCGCCGAGGAGGGGGTCGGGGCGGCATACCGGGTGGTGCAGCCACGGCTGGGCGAGGCGACGTGGACGATCACCGAGTGGGAGCAGGGCACCCGGTTCACCTGGCAGTCCCGGCGGCCGGGCGTGACGACGATCGGGACGCACGAGCTCGTCGAAACCGCCGATGGCACCCGAGCCCGGCTCGGCATCACCTGGGTCGGACCGCTGGCGTGGTTCGCCCGCCGAGCCTTCGGGCGGATGACCCAGGGCTACCTCGACCAGGAGGCCGCAGCGCTCGCCGACCGGTGCCGCGCACACCCATGAGCGCCCGCGAAGACCTTCTGGGCCGCGCGATCGCCTGGTTCGCCGAGCACGGCGTCGGCGATACGACCCTGCGTGGGCTGGCCCGCGAGCTCGGGACCAGCCACCGGATGCTCATCTACCACTTCGGCTCGCGGGAGGACCTGCTGGCGCAGGTCGTCGGGGCGGTGGAGCGGGCCGAGCGGGACACCCTCGGCGCCCTCCTCGTCGGCGCCGGTAAGGATCCGTATGCCGCGGGTGCCGCCTTCTGGAGGCATGTCGCCGACACCGCGACGACCTTCGCTCCACTCTTCTTCGAGCTCAGCGGCCTGGCCATGCAGGGCAAGCCGTATGCCGCCGGGTTGCGGTCGTGGCTGGCCGACGGGTGGACCGACGGCCTGGCGGCGGGATTCGAAGCAGGTGGGTTCGGCCCCGAACGAGCCCGGCAGTTGGC
The DNA here is from genome assembly GCA_964573925.1 of uncultured Intrasporangiaceae bacterium. Taxonomy (GTDB): domain Bacteria; phylum Actinomycetota; class Actinomycetes; order Actinomycetales; family Dermatophilaceae; genus Phosphoribacter. The sequence continues at coordinate 7,007 of CAZNLX010000050.1, read as the reverse complement.
CCAGGAATCCCTCGCGATGGCCCGCGGCTTGCTCTTCGAACTGGCGGTCACCGGAGACCGGGCCGCGGTCGACGCCGCCATGGACCGCTACACCGAGCAGATCCGGCGCCTTCCCATCGACGAGTGAGCCGACGCCCCGGCTACTGCACGAGGACCACTGGCACCCACCCACGGACCGAGTTGACGATCCAGAGACGGGTCGCGGCCCTCAGATCGGCGACGCTGACGACCGCCTCGACGACGACCCCCTCCTCGAGCAGTTGCGCCCGCAGCGTGCCGGGCAACAACCCGCTGCCGACCGGGGGAGTGCGCCACCGGCCGTCCACCTCGACGACGACATTGCCGATGGTCGATTCGGTCACCTCGTCGCGCTCGTTGCGCAGGATGACGTCGAAGACGCCGTGGTCAGGAACGGACTCGCGCGCTCGCGCGTAGGCCGCTCGCCGAGACGTCTTGTGGCGCAACCACGGGTCCCCGGACCACACGGGGACGGTGGCCAGGGCGACCGGACGGGGCGGGACGTGCCCGAGGCCGGGGGCGGGCGGCATACCCCGGGGTGATGCACCGAGCGGCGGAGGGCCGACCGGGTCGGTGAGCGGGCTGGACTCCAGCCGCAACCCTCCGTCGGGGGCCAGCACCAGCCGCGCCCGCACCGCGACGGCGGCTGGCTCGGCGTCGGGTGCCGTGCCGGATGAGGTAGCGGATGAGGTGACGGGCGGGGGCCACACCGATCCGAGCAACCGCTGCGCCGCATCCCGGTCGAACGCCCGGCCGAACCAGGCGGCCGAGGCAGCCATCCGGTCCAGGTGACGCTGCATCAACCACGCACCGTCACCATCGACCCGCACCGTCTCGACGATCTCGAAAGACCGCTGCGTCATGTCGAGCACGGCGGCCTTGGCCAACGCCTCGGCATACTCGTCCCGCCCATCGGAGTCCCAGACGACGCCGCCGCCGACGTCGTAGCGAGCCCGCCGGTCGGCCCGATCCACGACGAGGGTCCGGATCGCGACGTTGAACGCCGCCGCCCCACCAGGGAGGACGATGCCCACCGCGCCGCAGTAGACCCCACGGGGCCGGTCCTCGAGTTCGCAGATGAGCTCCATCGTGCGGATCTTCGGCGCCCCGGTGATCGATCCGCACGGAAAGAGCCCGCCGAAGACGTCGGTCAGGGTCAGGCATGCCCGGGTCCGCCCGGTGACCGTCGAGGTCATCTGCCACACCGTCGGATAGCCCTCGACGTCGAAAAGACTCGGCACTTCAACGGTCCCGGGCTCGCTCACCCGACCGACGTCGTTGCGCAGCAGGTCGACGATCATGAGGTTCTCGGCCCGGTCCTTGGCGCTGGCCCGCAGGTCGGCGGCCAAGGCCGCATCCTTCTCGGCGTCTCGGGAACGGCCACGGGTGCCCTTCATGGGCCGCGTGACGACGTTTTCGCCGTCCCAGGTGAAGAACAGCTCCGGTGACACCGAGGCCACCGCGTGATCGCCGGTGTCGACATAGGCGAACCAGCCGTCCCGTTGGGCCCGGCGCAGGTCCATCCACGCCCCCAACGGGTCCCCGTCGAAGCGGGCCCGCAGGCGCATCGTGTGGTTGACCTGATAGGTGTCGCCCCGCGAGATGGCCTCGCGGACCGTGGCCACGGACGCGGCATACCGGCTCTCTGGGGTCCCGGCATCCCAGACCGAGCACGCGTATGCCGCGGGCTCGCGTCCCGCCCGCGCCGGCCATGGGGCGTCGTGCAGCCCGAACCAGAGCAACGGGACTCCGGAGCCCCCGCGTACCTGCATCGCCGGGTCGAAGGCCGGGGCCGCCTCGTAGGACACGAAGCCCACGGCATACCGCCCCTGCGCGCAGGCTGCGGCGACCCGGTCCAAGGCCGGGCGAACCTCGTCGACGCGCAGTGCCTGGACGATCTCGCCAGGTTCACCGAAGGCCAGGGTGCCCGGGGCTCCGGCCGGCGCCCACGGGAAGTCGACGAAGGCCTCCCTCACGGCGCCCAAGGCTAGGGCACGCGGGCCGGACGGATGCGCGAGCCAGTTGCGCAACCGGGCAGAATGGCCGGGTGTCCGACCCGGTCAGCCCACCCCGCGCCTGCAGTCTCGACCCCGCCGTCGCGGCCCTGCTCAAGCGCGACGAAGCCGGCCTCATCGCCGCTGTCGTCCAACAGCACGACACCGGCGAGGTGCTCATGCTCGGCTGGATGGACGACGAGGCACTGGCCCGCACCCTGACCACCGGGAGGGTGACCTTCTGGAGCCGGTCCCGCCAGGAGTACTGGCGCAAGGGCGACACCTCCGGTCACGTCCAGTGGGTTCGTTCGGTCGCGCTGGACTGCGACGGCGACGCCCTGCTCGTGCGGGTCGACCAGGTCGGGGCGGCCTGCCACACCGGGGAGCGCACCTGCTTCGATGCCCGACCGCTGCCGGTCGCGGGGGTCGTCGATGAGTGACGTCCACGCCGAACTGGGCTTCGGGACGACCTGGCCGACCCTTGACGTCTTCGGCGAGCTGGCCCGCACCCGCCGGGTCATCCCCGTGGTCCGCCGGTTGCTCGCTGACGGCGAGACCCCGCTAGGGGTCTACCGCAAGCTCGCCAAGGGGGAGCCGGGCACCTTCCTGCTCGAGTCGGCGGAGCACGGCGGGGTCTGGTCACGATATTCCTTCATCGGAGCCCACAGCGCCGCGACCCTCACCGAACGCGACGGCCAGGCCCATTGGATCGGTATGCCGCCGGTCGGGGTTCCCGTCGACGGGGACCCGACGACCGCGATCCGCGACACCGTGGCGGCCCTGGCCACCGAGCGGATCGGCGGGCTGCCGCCGCTGACCGGTGGGCTCGTGGGCGCGATCACCTACGACGCCGTGCGCCGCTGGGAGCGGGTGCCGGACACCGGCCGGGACGAGTTGCACCTGCCCGAAGTGGCCATGGTGCTGGCCACGGATCTCGCGGTCCTCGACCACTCCGACGGGTCGATCCTGCTCATCGCCAACGCGGTCAACTACGACGACACCGATGCCCGGATGGAGTGGGCTTGGCGCGACGCGGTCGCCCGGCTGGACCGGATGACCGGGGAGCTCGGTGCGGCAGCCCCCTCGACGGTCGCGGTGATCGATCCGGTCGAGGTGTCGGTGACGAGCTCGGTGCGTCAGGAGGACTACCTCGACGTCGTCGAGCGGTGCAAGGAGTCGATCCGGGCCGGGGACGCCTTCCAGATCGTTGTCTCGCAACGGTTCTCGACCCCATGTGCCGCCGACCCGATCGACGTCTACCGGGCGCTGCGGGCCTCGAACCCGAGCCCCTACATGTACCTGCTGCGCCTGCCGCATCCCGACGGGACGGCATACGACATCGTCGGTTCCAGCCCCGAGGCGCTCATCAAGGTGACCGGACGCGAGGCGATCACCCACCCGATCGCCGGTTCGCGACCCCGTGGCAAGACCCCCGAGGACGACGTCCGCCTGGCCGACGATCTTGCCGCCGACACCAAGGAACGCGCCGAGCACGTCATGCTCGTCGACCTCTCGCGCAACGACCTCCAGCGGGTATGCCGCGCGGGCACCGTCGACACGGTCGAGTTCATGACGATCCGGCGCTACAGCCACGTCATGCACATCGAGTCGACGGTCGTGGGGCAGTTGCGGCCCGGAGTGTCCGCCTACGACGTCCTCGTGGCCACCTTCCCGGCGGGCACCCTCTCGGGAGCGCCCAAACCCCGCGCCATGGCCCTCATCGACGAGTACGAAGGGCTGCGTCGGGGGCTCTACGGCGGTGTCGTCGGCTACCTCGACGTCGCCGGGGACCTCGACATGGCCATCGCCATCCGGACCGCGGTCATCCGCGACGGCGTCGCCCACGTCCAGGCGGGCGCAGGTATCGTCGCGGATTCGGTCCCGCAACGAGAGCACGAGGAGTGCCAGCACAAGGCGGCAGCGGTCCTGCGGGCCGTCCGGGCCGCGTCGGGGATGCGTCCGGCGGCCGAAGCGCCTGCCGACGACCGTGGGGCACGTCGGCCGTGACCAAGCGGACCGTCGTCGTGGCCCTCGGGGCGCCCCTGGGCGTGCTGCTGCTGGCCCTGGGGCAGTCGTGGGTGACCGGCACGAGCTCGGATCCGCTGCTCGGGCGCACGGCCCTGGCTGCGTCCGGAACCCAGCTCGTCCCGGCCGCCGTGGCCGTGGTCGTCGTCCTCGGCGCCGCCCTGGTCGCCCTGCTCAGCGGCGGGCCACGCATCCGCACCACGGCTGGCCTCGTCCTCGTCCTCGGGGCCGCGACCGTCGTCGCCCTTGTCGCGCGCGCCCTCACCGATCCTGCGGCGGCCCTCGGTCGGCGTGCTGCCGAACTCGCCGGCCGGACCGGCTCGGCCGTGCCGGTGACTGCCTCAGTCACCTCGTGGGCGTGGGTCGGCCTCGCCGCCTCGGTGGCGCTCGTCGTGGCGGCGGGCGTGGCCCTCGTCGCGGCCCGAGGGTGGGCCGGCCTGTCGACCCGTTTCGACCGAGCCGAGGCGCCCGATCCGAGCATTGAGGGCCGGACGCGAAGTGCCTGGGACGAGCTCACCGAGGGACACGACCCGACCCGCTCACACCGGGACGAGACGACCTGACACAATGTCCGACAGCAGTTCCACGACGGGCGCCTGCCGGGTTCCGGCGGGCCGCAGAAGGAGTGACACCGATGGCCGGTAGCGACCACCACGACAACCACGGGCAGAGCGTCGCCGCTTGGACCGGCGTGACCATCCTCACGATCGCCTCCGTCGTCATGTGCTGGGCTGTCGTCATTGCCTCCAGCGGTCTGTTCATTGCCGGTGCCGTCCTGGCCGTTGTCGGCATCATCGCTGGGAAGGTGCTCGCGATGGCCGGGTTCGGCGTCAACAAGCCCGGCCGCTCGCAGGTCGACAGCGGCGTCTCCTGAGCGTGACTCACCTCGCCGGAGCCGCCGTGCTCCGGCGATCGTGAATGTGTCCTTTTTGACCCGCCAGCCGCTAGGGTCTGGGGCGCGGCCTCATCCGGGGGACGCGAGACCAGTGGTCGTGATCAACAGAGAGAGGCAGTGACATGTCCTACGGATCGACTCCGCCCCCTCCGCCGCCGGGTTCGGGTGGCGGCTATGCCGCGCCGCCGCCCGTGGGCGGCGGGATGCCCTACGGCGGTGCCCCGATGAGCCCGCCCCCGCAGAACAACCTCGTGCTGGCCATCCTTGCCACCGTGCTGTGCTGCCTGCCGGGCGGCATCTACGCCATCCTGCAGGCCAATAAGGTCAACACCTTGTGGGCGCAGGGTGACCAGGCCGGGGCGCACAAGGCTGCTGCTGACGCCAAGAAGTGGTCGATCATCTCGGCCGTCGCCGGTGTCGTGGTAGCTGTCCTTTACTTCATCTTCGTGTTCGTCATCGCGGCGAGCGGCGCCTCGACCCGTTGACGACGCCGTGACGCACGGACTCCCCGTGAGCGTCGACGAGGCCGCGTACCCCCGCTCCGGCATGGGGGTGCGCGGCCTCGCGCAGCCCGCCCTCCTGGCGGCCGGCGCGGCCGTCGGGGCGGCATACCTGTATGCCGTCGACCCGAATGTCCCCGGGCGCTACCCGCCGTGCATGTTTCACCTGGTAACGGGGCTCTGGTGCCCGGGCTGCGGATCCGGACGGGCCCTGCACGCGATGCTGCATCTGGACTTCGGCACCGCGCTGGCGCGCAACCCGTTCGCCGTGCTCGCGTCGATCTACATCGTCTGGACGTTCTACCGGTGGGCCTATCGCCGGGTGACCGGCACACCGTTGCGGCTGGCTCCGGGATGGGTCATCACCGTCGTCTGGGTCTCCATCGTCGCCTTCTGGGTCCTGCGGAACATCCCAGGATGGGACTGGCTTTCCCCCGCGTGAGCCGAACACCGTAGCCTGAGCGGGTGCCCGGATCACCCACCGTTCTCGACGACATCGTCGCCGGCGTGCGTGCCGACCTCGCGGCTCGGATCGCCCGGACCCCGACCGCCGAACTGGACAGGCTGCTCGGGCAGCGTCCCCCGGCACTGGCCGCGGAGCAGGCCCTGCGCAGCGCCCCGGGCATCGCCGTCATCGCCGAGGTCAAGCGCCGCAGCCCCAGCAAGGGGGCGCTCGCCGATATCCCCGACCCGGCCGCCCTCGCCACCGCGTATGCCGCGGGGGGTGCCACCGCGATCTCGGTCCTGACCGAGCAACGCCGCTTCGGGGGGAGCCTGGCCGACCTCGACGCGGTCCGTCAGGCGGTGCGAACCCCATTGCTGCGCAAGGACTTCATGGTCGAGCCCTACCAGATTCTTGAGGCCCGGGCGCATGGCGCCGACCTCGTCCTGCTCATCGTCGCCGCGCTGAGCGACGCCCAACTCGTGGCGTTGCGGGAACAGGCCGAGGGGCTCGGGATGACCGCCATCGTCGAGGTTCACGACGCCGACGAGACCCGACGGGCCGTCGACTCCGGGGCCCGGGTCATCGGCGTCAACGCCCGCAACCTCAAGACCCTCGCCGTCGACCCGGATGCCTTCTCCCGGCTTCGTCCGCTCATCCCGGACGCCGCAGTCGCCGTCGCCGAGTCGGGCATCACCGGGGTGGCCGACGTCCACCGGTATGCCGCCGAGGGCGCCCGAGCGGTCCTCGTCGGCGAAGCGCTCGTCAAGGACGGCGACCCGGCCGGCACGGTGGCGAGCTTCGCGGGGGTGCCGGTGGGCGGCATACCCGACCTCATCCAGCAGACCACGACGGAGGGGCAGCGATGAGCGGCACCGAGGGCCGGTTCGGCAAGTTCGGTGGGCGGTTCGTCCCCGAGGCGCTCATCCCGGCGCTGGAGCAGCTCGACGAGGTGCGCCGCAAGGCCGCCGTCGACCCCGAGTTCATCGGCGAACTCGACCGGCTGCACCGGACCTACACCGGGCGTCCGTCGATCATCACCGAAGTGCCCCGCTTCGCCGAGCATTGCGGTGGCGCCCGGGTCATCCTCAAGCGCGAGGACCTCAACCACACCGGCTCGCACAAGATCAACA
>CAZNLX010000049.1:0-10076 GCA_964573925.1 uncultured Intrasporangiaceae bacterium | reverse complement strand
CGGTATGCCGCCTCCAAGCCGGTCCGCACCCCCTTCTCGTGAGCGGGGTGACCGTTGAGGACGAACCCGGGTTGGGCACCCCCCTGCGGCGAGGTGACCCAGGCGAGCGCGTTCTCCATGACGTCGACGGTGAGCTGGGCCTTCTCCACAAGATCGATCTGAAGGTTCTTCACGCTGTCCAGCGCCTCGCCGAGGGCGCTCAAGCCTTGGCCCGAGCCGGCCAACAGGCGCCCTCGCCGGGTCCGGGCCGGGGTGTAGGCCCGGGAGGTCTGCGGGATGAGGTCCAGGGCCTCGACCGCTCCGGGGACGTTGCCGGCCCCCTGACGCACCCTGGCCATCCCGAAGGCCCCCACCGGGGTGTAATTGGCGTCGGTGCGGGCGCACACGGCATACAGGGATTCGGCGATGCTGCTCTCCCCGCTCGCCTCGCAGGCGAAGGCGAGGGCCAGCTTCGGGGCGAGTTCTCCGGGAACCTGGCCGTAGACCGCGTTGAAGGCGGCCTGGGCCATCGAATGGGTGCCTCGGGCCAGGGCGGCCAAACCTTGGATCCACACGGCCCGCCACTCCCAGGGGTCCTGGCGCAGCAACTCGGCAGTGACCGCGTCGACCATCCCGGCGTCACCCCGGTCGAGGGCGGTGCGGGCCAACTCCAACTGGACGTCAGGGGTGGCCGGATCGGCGTTGCGCAAGGCCTCGAAGCGCTCGTGCGGCTCCATGATGCGGGCGTCGCGGACCAGGGCGGCCTGCTGGTCGTGCGGGTCGGGACGCAACCGCGGCAGCGACCACCACTCCAATCGGTCGGTGGAGATCGACGGCTCCTCGAAGAGCAGCGAGGTCGCCGAGGTCGTCGCCCGCCCGGCCTTGGCGTCCTGGGCGACGACCTCGCGCAGCACGCCGAGCATCTGCACCCGCATCTCGTCGGCGCTGGCGAACCGGTCATCCGGCGAGGTGGCGCAGGCCTTGAGCAGCAGCCGGTAGAAGGAGTCGTAGCGGGCGAAGACGGGGGTGTCCTCGACCGGCGGTAGCGAGTCGACGTAGGTCGTCTGGTAGCCGCGGAATTCCGTCGTCAGCACGACGAGGCTGCGCCCGATCGTGTAGATGTCGGAGGCGACCGACACCCCTTGCTCGGCGACCTCGGGAGCCTGGTAGCCGACCGTGCCGAAGATTGCCGAGTCGTCGTCGTCCATCCGGCGCACGCCACCGAGGTCGATGAGCTTGAGGTCGTCGCCGACCTGGATGACGTTGTCGGGCTTGAAGTCGCAGTAGGCCAGACCGAGGTCGTGCAGGTACTGGAAGGCGGGCAGGATCTCGATGAGGTAAGCCAGCGCCTGGTCGACTGGCAAGCCGTCGTAGCGGCCAGCCTTGCGCATCCGCTGCTTGAGCAACGCCTTGAGCGAAGTGCCGCCGACATATTCCATGACGATGTAGCCGGCGCCCTCGTGCATGACGAAGTTGTAGATCTCGACGATCCGCGGGTGCTCGACCTGGGCAAGGAAGCGCTGCTCGGCGATGGCCGCGGCGAGCGCGTCCGGGTCGCCGGTGTTGAGCAGGCCCTTGAGCACGACCCAGCGACCAGAGACATTGCGATCCCGGGCCAGATAGATCCAACCGAGCCCACCATGGGCCAGGCAGCCGGCCACGTCGTACTGCCCGGCCACGAGGTCGCCGGCCTTGAGTTTGGGGTCGAACGAGAAGGCTTGACGGCACTTCGGGCAGAAGCCGGTCGTCCGTCCGGGACGGTCGCCCTGACTGCGGCCGACCTTGGTCCCGCACTTGGAACAGAACCGCTTGTCCTCGGGGACGACCGGATCCTTCATCACCGCAGCGGCGGCGTCGACGACCGGGATCGTCGGGATGGTCGTGATCCCGGCGCCGAGCCGGGCCGAGCGCATCCGCTGGCTCGACGAGCCGACCCGGCGGGTGGCCTTGGTGCCGGACTGGCGGGCCCGGGCCGAACCGATCGCCGTCGAGGAGAGCCGGTTGCTCGCCGTCGAGCGGGTGGCGCCGAGGGGTGACGTGGGACCGGAGGCCTCGTCGGGGCCGTCCGGATCGCCGGCGGCGGCCCCGCACACGTCGCAGTAGCCGTCCAGGACGGTGCCCGTGCAGCCGGGCTGGGCGCAGGGCGTCCCGTCCGGGACAGCGGGGGTCGTCGCGGGCTGGGGCCGCGCCGCGGGCGTGATCGGCTCCTCCTCGGCCGCAGCGCCGCCGGCTGCCTCCCCGCCAGGTCCCGGGTCGGGGGTGGCCGCGACCGGACCGGGCGCAGTGGCGGCCGAGGCGCCACCCGTGCCCGGGGTGCCGCACACGTCGCAGTAGCCGTCGAGGATCGAGCCGGTGCACCCGGGCTCCTGGCACTTCTCGGTCTGGGTCATCGCGGCGATGCTCCCTTGGTTCCGGGGGACGTGTCGGTGGTGCGCAGCGACGTGACGAACGCCTGGCAGGCATCGCGCAGCGCTCGCGCCAGGCGCAGGTCGGTGGGGGTGTCGGCGACCACGGCGGTCAGCCGGCTCAGCAGGTGGTCCAGATCGGCCTCGCCCGTGCCGGTGGCCCGCACCTGCGCGGCCAGCGCACCGGCATACCCGGCGATCTCGTCGCGCTCGGCGAGGGGATCCCCGTATGCCGTGTGCACGACGGTGAGGGCGCGACCCACCGCGTCGAGTCGCTTGCGGTAGGTGTCCAACGCCGGTCCGTCGCTGGGCACCGGTCCCAGGGCCCGCACGTCGGGGACCGCGAACTTGGGGGCCGGGCGGACGGCGGCCAGGCACCGGTCGACGAGGGCCTGCACCGCCGCACTGCGGGCGAGCAGTTCCTCGCGCAGCTGCTCGGCCCGCGCGGCATCTCGAGCCGTCTCGACCCGCCGGCCCGCCCCGACGATGAGGTCGCGCTCGGTGCCGGCTGCCTCGAGCTCCAGCGGGGCGAGCAGGCCACCGACCTCGGCGCCGCGCTTGGCCCGGTCGGTGACATCGATGAGGCGCTGTTCCAGGCGGGTCAACTCGGCCCGGGCGGCCTCCCGCTCGACTCCGGGCGGGGCCATCGCGACCTGGTCGCGGATCCGTTCGACGGTGGCCCGCACGTCCTTGAGCCGGGTGCCGACCTCCGCCCCGGACGGCTCCAGGGAGAGCCGGGCGCGCAGCGAGGAGGTCATCGCGTCACACAGGCGGCAGGCCTCCGGCAGCGACAGCCCCAACGCCCCCGCGGTGCTCGGCGAGATCGTCGCGGCGGCGGAGTCAGGCGCGAGGTCCAGTCGTCCCCAGACCAGCGTGGAGAGCCGGGCGGCCTCGGTCGGCCCGACCCGGCCCGAATCGAAGGTGACCGTCAACAAGTCGTAGCGGTCCGAGATGGCCTTCCACAGGGCCATCGAGACGAGCATGTCCTGACTGAACGAGTCTCGCTCGCTCGAGGCCAGCGCCGCGGAGTCCAGGGCATCCAGCTCGGCCTTGCGCCGGTCCCGCCAGACGCCGAGATCGCGCAGGTAGGCGAACGCCTCGTTGACCCCCAGCGGGCTGCCCAGCCGTCCGGGGGCCTCCGGGGCGACGACCCCCGGCAGGGCGGCGCCGCTACCGGACGGTGCCGGTACCGGGGTGGGATCGATCGACAGGCTCACGAGTGGGTCACCGTCACTGCCGTCCGTATGCCGCCGCCGGCGGCGCCGGGGCGGGGCCGAGGGAGGGGGCCAGCCAGCGGTCATAGCTGGCCTTCCACCGTCCGTCGGCCTTCATCGTCTCCAGCAGCCGGTTGACGTAACGGACGAGGTCGACGTCCGCGGCGTTGAAGCCCAGCCCGTATGGCTCATCGGTGATTGCCTTCTGGGCGGGTACGACGGCATACGGGTCCTGGGCGGCCAAGCCCGCCAGGACCGTGTCGTCGCCGGTGATCGCATCGACCTTGCCCTGCTGGAAGAGCACGAGGCAGCCGGTGTGGGTGTCGGCCGGGACCGCGACGGCACCCTTCGGGACGAACTCGGAGAGCTTGGTCATGCTCGTCGTGCCGGTGGGGGCGCAGACTCGGGCCTTGGCAGTGGCCAGCGCATCGAGGCTGGCGGCGGCGTTGCCCTTGCGCACCAGGACCTTCTGGCCGGCGTGGTAGTACTCGGCGGAGAAGGCGATCGGCCAGTCGAGCCAGCGCACGCAGTTCATCGTCATGTTGCGCGCGACGAGGTCGACCTTGCGGTCCACGAGGAAGCTCTGCCGCTGTCCGGCCGTGATGACGACCAACTGCACCTTGCTCGGGTCGCCGAGGATCGCCGTGGCGATCGCCCGGACCAGGTCGATGTCGAAGCCCTCGATCTGCCCGGTGAGCGGGTTGCGCGCCCCCATGAGCTGGGTGTCGGCGGACACTCCGGCAACGAGGTAGCCACGGGTCCGGATCTCGGCCAGCCGCCCGGTGAGGGCACTGGCGGCCGGCAAGGCGGGCAGCGGTTCGTAGCTCTGTACGGCGTTGAAGCCGGCCGGCAGCGGGTTGCACTTGCTGGCCGCCGGGGTCGAACTGGTCGACGGTGCGGCGCTCGTGGTCACCGGTGTGGTGGGCGTCGGGCTGAGCGGGGTCTGCGAGTAGGCCCCACCGGCACAGGCCGACAGCAGCAGCGCTGCGGCGATCCCGGCGGCGCCGAGGGTGAGGCGAGCACGCGGCATACGGGTCATCGGTATTCCTCCACGCGCTTGGCGATCCCGCGGGTGGCCAGGACGGCTGCCGCCAGGCCCGCCAGGAGCGCGACGAGCGCGCCGACCAGGGCGCGAGCGGCCGGGCCCCGGACGTCATCGAGCAGGGCCTTCTCGAAGCCGGCGACGGCCTCCGAACTGGCCTTTTCGAAGGCCGCGAAGCTGGTGCGCGGCGACTCGGTCGCGGAGGTCGCCTTGGCGACGGCGGCATCCCAGGTGCCGGCGTCGTCCAGGGCGCGGACCTCGGCGTGCGCGGTCCGGTAGGCCTTCCATCCGGTGCCGAGTTGGGCGGCGCTCCCACTGCCGCCGAACCAGGTGAGCTTGCCGAGGGCGGTGAGCTGGGCGTCGACCTCGGCGTCCCGGGCCTTCCACAGGGTCTCGCTGGCTCCGGCCTGGCCGCGGCGGACCAGGCCCAGGCTCTCGTTGGCCCGGGCGTCGAAGGCGGCGGTGCGGGCGCTCGTCAGCGCGAGCGTCCCGGCCAGTTGGTTGTCGGCGACCTTGCGGACGTCGGCCCCGATCCCGGCGAAAATGACGATCGCGGCGACGAGGGCACCGAGCAGCCCGAGGGTTCCCGCCGCCAGCCCGGCGTTGAGTCGCCGTCGGGTGCGCTGCGCCAACCAGAGGCTCACCAGGACGAAAACCGCCAGCGCCAGGACCCCCGCCACGAGGGTCGGCCAGGCCGAGCCCGAGGCCGCGAGCTCGCCCCGAGAGCGTTCGGTGTTCGCCTGCAACAGTGCCTGCAGGGCCGGGACCGCCGTGGCCCGCAGGCCGGCGCTGGCCGTCGTGAGGTACTGGGCGCCGATCGGCAGGCCCTGGCGGTTGTAGGCCCGGGCCTGCTCGACGAGGGCCGAGTAGTCCTGCAGGGCGGTGTTCACGGCGGCCAGGGCGGCGCCATCGGCGGGTTGGGCGGACGCGGCGGCGGTGAGCGTCTGGGCGGCGCGCTTCATCGCGGCCTCGTAGTCGGCCCGCTGCGTCGGGTCCTCCAGACCGCCGACGAGGAAGGCGTTGGTCGCGTTGGCGTCGGCCCGCAGCACGTCGGCGTAGATCGCCTGGACCCGAACGACCTGCTCGGTGGTCGCTGCGGCGCGCCCGAGGGCCTGGCCGCTGGACCAGAAGTTCCAGGCTCCGACCACGGCGAAGACGATCGCGGCGAGGGCGGCGAGTCCGCCGAACAGCCGCATCCGTCCGGGGGTCCCGCTGGCCTTGCCGCTCACCCACGTCCGCACTCCGGGGCGGGGCTGGCTGGCCGTCGGCAGGCTCGGGTATGCCGGTCGCCCGGCAACCGCTGCGGGCGCGGGCCGGATCGAGGTCGTCTGAGCAGGCGCAGTGATCGGTGCCGTCGCGACGGTGCCGGCGGCCGGGGGCGTGGCCGCCGGCGGGGCGGCGGCGCGGGCCTGCGCTGGCTGGTTGCTCATGGCTGGGGCGCTCCTTCATCGGGGGCGGGCGGCATACCGTCGTCGTCGGCCGTGGCACCGAAGTCGACCTCGCTCACCGGGGCGTCCTGCGGACCGTTCGGGGTTTGGAAGTCCTCGACTCGAAGCTCGCGCAGCTGCTCTGCGCTCAGATCCGTCGCGGTGTGCAACCGCCAGGCCTGCCGGCCGATCGCCTCTTCGAGGGCGTTGCGGGCGAACCGGCCGTTGCCAAAGGCCTCGTTGCGTGGGGTCGCGGCGAGCACCCCGCGGAAGTGCTCCTCGGCCTGCGGGGTCACCGTGTAGTCGGTGGAGGCGGCGAGTTTGTGGAGGATGGCGACGATCTCGTCGTCGGTGTAGTCCTCGAACTCGATGACCGTCTTGAACCGGCTGGCCAGGCCGGGGTTCTGCGCGATGAAGCCGACCATCGGGTCGGGATAGCCCGCGACGATGACGACGAGGTCGTCGCGGTGGTCCTCCATCTCCTTGACCAGGGTGTTGACCGCTTCCTGGCCGTACTGGTCGCCGGAGAGCGAGTAGGCCTCGTCGATGAAGAGAACCCCGCCGTAGGCCTTCGCGCAGGTCTCGGCCGTCTTGATCGCCGTCTGCCCCAGATAACCGGCGACCAACTCGGACCGGTCGACCTCGACGAGTTGACCCTTGGAGAGCAGGCCCAGCGCCTGGTAGATCCCGCCGACCATCCGGGCGACCGTCGTCTTGCCGGTGCCGGGATTGCCCACGAAGACCAGGTGCCGGGTGATGTCCGGGCTCTTCAGTCCGGCTTCGCGCCGCAGCGTGTCGACCTTGAGCATGGCCACCTGTTGATGGACCTCACGCTTGACTCGCTCGAGGCCGATCATCGCGTCCAGCTCGGCGAGCAGTTCGTCGACGGTCTTCGCCGGGGCTGGGGGAGCGGCCGGGGCTTGGGGGGTCGGCTCGGCGGCGGGATCGGCCGTGGCCGCAGTCGGTCCGTCGGGCCCCGTCGGAGCAGGGAAGGCCGGCGTCGGGAAGGCCGGCGTCGGGAAGGCCGGCGTCGGGAAGGTGACCGCGGGCGGCATACCGGGGAGGTTGGGCGGTGGGACCCGCGGACCGGCCAGCCTCGCGGCCTCAAGCTGGGCGGCGGCGGCCACCGCAGCGTTCCCGGTCACCCGCAGGGTCGGTTCGCCGAGCGTGCACGCCGCCGAGGCCACCTCGGTGAGAGCCTTCGCGTATGCCGCCGCCCGATCCGGGTGGATTGCGACGAGTTCGCCGAGCAAGGGGGTCGGCGCGCCACGGGACTTGCGGCCCCGGCTGGCGGCGTCGAAGAAGGCCGAGTTCGCGGCGGCCGGCTCGGTCGGCCCGGCGACCAGGGCGGCGCACCAGTCCGCCGCGGCTCGGGGAGCGGATTCGGCGATGGCGGCTGCGAAGGACATTGCCTCGTCCCGGGCCCGGCCGGGGTCGAGACCGACCGTGTCGGCGACGGCTACCAGGGCGTCGACCGCCTCGCGCAGAGTCATGGGTCCGATCCTCCCTCAACTTGGGGACTTCGGACATGGGGATGTCCCCTGACCGTCCCCGGTGTGACCCCCAATCTACGAGGTTGCTGCGGCAACAGGCCGCCGGTTCGACCGCGGCGGCCGGTTGGGCAGAGACGTGGCCGGGTCGTGGCCGTGACGGCCGCGAGTTCACACCCGAATTCAATGTCGGGCTGCGTGGGCGCTGCCAGAATGTCTTCAGCCCGAGGGCATTCAACGTCGGAGAGTCCGTTCGAAGCGCCTTGTGCCGGAGAAGGCCCAGGCCGAGAGGGTGGCAGTGCGACATGACGAATCATCGCCGCACGCGGATTCTGGTGTTGGAATGTCTCGCCGTCTGCTGCTGCGCGGGAGCTCTGGCGGGGTGTTCGACGGGGGTCTCTCCGGCCACGTCAGCCTCGACGTCGACGGCCGGACCGGCCACGGCGTCCGGGCCGACCGCGACGTCAGTGCCGGCGGATCCCCGCACAGGCTCGGCCTTGCCCAGCGGTGCAACGTCGCCCGTCGCTGCTCCTGCCGCGACCACCACCGCGACGGCTACCGCAGCGTCCTCCCCCACGGTGAACCCGTCCGACCCACGGACCTGGGTCGTGGAGCCGTCGGGTGTGGGGCCGTTCCGGGTGGGAATGCAAGCATCGTCCCTCGTTCGCTCCGGCCTCGTTGCCGAGGTGCCCGTCACCGAGTGCGGCACCCTGTGGGGGTCGAGTTTCGTGACGGCTCGCCGACTGACCTCGACTTCGTGGTCGTCACCGCGACTTCGTTGAAGACGGCCAAGGGAATTCGGGTCGGCAGTACACGCGCGCAGGTGAAGGCGGCCTACGGGACGCTGCCGTTCGTCGCTGGAGACCTGGGCGGGCGCTACACCCAGGGCATCTTCGACGGCAAGGGTCACGTCCTGCTGCTGATCTACGGCGACGGCGCGGGCAACGGTGACGACCGCGTCTATGCGATGGAGACGGGACTGGGCAACACGCCGAGCACGACCCGGATGGGCTGGTGGGAGTGCTAGTGCGCCCGAGCCGCCCGACCTACCGTCCGATCGGGGGTTGCAGCCGGATGTCGGGGGTCGCGGCCGTCGCCGGGGTCGTCGGGGGCGACGGCAGGGTCGAGGGAGCTGCTGTCGGCAGGGCCGCGGGAGCGGTGGCCTGAGCGGGCGGCATCGCGGGGATCGAAGGTGTCGACCCGAGCGCCAGCTCGCCGCCGGTCGAGGCATGCCCGAACTTCTCCTGCAGGAAGCGCCCGTGCACCACGAGGGCCTCTGCGTCGGCGCGGTTGATCGCGTCGAACACCCGGTCCATCGTCCGGCCGAGCAGGTCGAGTTGGTCGACGA
Source organism: uncultured Intrasporangiaceae bacterium (assembly GCA_964573925.1). Taxonomy (GTDB): domain Bacteria; phylum Actinomycetota; class Actinomycetes; order Actinomycetales; family Dermatophilaceae; genus Phosphoribacter. The sequence continues at coordinate 1,171 of CAZNLX010000049.1, read as the reverse complement.
GGATCATCAGCGGGGTCTTGCCGCGGTCGACCGGCCGGGAGTCGGCCCAGTCGCGCGGCAGCCGCAGGTAACCCCCGATCGCCTCCGGCAGGTAATCCGTGGCCGTGGCCATGACGTGATAGGCCTGGGTGCTCCCGCCGCCGAGCCGGTCCATCCGGGGGATCGTCTCGCGGACCGTCTTGGTCACCCGGCGTAGTCGGGCGAGCACCTCGGGGCGGACCTTGCCCGCGATTGCCATCGCCTCGACACGGTCGACCGCGGCGAGCAGGTCGTCGGCGGTCGGGACGCGAGGGATCGCTGCCGGGGGTGGCTGCTCCTTCCCGCCGCCGAACAGCCACTCGCCGATGCCCATGGTTGCTGATTGTCCCCTGTCCGGTCCGGTCTTGTCTGCCCTGGAAGCCCCTGAGCCCGCCCCTGATCGCTCCTTACCGCCGCTGGCTCTCGGCCCACCGGGACTGCTCCGGTATGCCGCCCGCGAACCTCCGCGGGCGGCATACCGGCCCGTGGTGGGCCAGCTGCGAGAGGGGTCAGCGACCGAGGTCGAGTGACCCCATCTGGACGTTCGGGTTGACCCGGTTGGCGCGCTCCAGGTAGGTCCGGGACTTGGCCACCTCGGTTTCCAGGGTGCCGATCGTCGCGGCCATGTTGTCCAGGGCCTGGACCTTGAAGGTGTCGATGGCGTCCATCGTCTGGTAGATGTTCGAGAAGGCCGCCTGCAGTTGCTCGATCCCGATCGTCGCGCTCGCGGCCTGCTCCTGGATGCGGACCGAGTTGTCCCGCAGCATCTCCGAGGTCGACTGGATGAGCCCCGAGGTCGTCGTGTTGAGCGCGGTGATCTGGTCGAGGACGAGCTTCTGGTTGCCCAGGGCCTGCGCCACGATGACCGCGGTCCGCAGCGCCGAGACGGTCGTCGTCGAGGCCCGGTCGACGCCCTTGATGAGCTCGATGTTGTTCTTGATGGTGATGTCGATGGCCAGGTAGTTCTGGATCGACACGGCGAGCTGGGTGAGCAGGTCCTGGTGCTTCTGGCGGACATAGAACAGGACGTCCTGCTTGAGCGCGCTGGCCTTCTCGGGGTCGCTCATCTCGAGGGTGGCGATCTGGGCGGCCATCTTCGCGTCGAGGCGCTCGGCGATGTAGACGTACTGGTTGAGCCGGCCCATCGAGTCCC
>CAZNLX010000048.1:0-10165 GCA_964573925.1 uncultured Intrasporangiaceae bacterium | reverse complement strand
CCTTGAAGCCGGCTTCCTGCAGCTTGGTCTTGCGGACCTGGTTGACCTGCTGGGCCACGTTGCTCGGGTCGTCGTTGGTGTAGTAGTACACCAGCTCGAAGTTCTCCTTGCCGGCGGCCTTCAGCATCTCCTTGGCCTTGGCCGGGTCACCGTTGCCGGTGCCGGTCAGACCGGGAAGCTTGTAGTCCAACCAGCCCGGGATCTGCGGCGGGACGAGGGTGCTGGCCGGGGTCTGCGACAGCGGCGTGGCGCCGGCAGCCTTGTTGATGTCGTCGAACGGGTAGGCGACGGCGATGGCCTTGCGGACCTCGAGCGGGATCTTGCGGCTGTCCATGTTCACGGCGATGACGCACGAGGACTGGCCGTTGATGAACTGGTTGGCCTTGGCACCGGTCACCTGGTCGGCGAGCGAGGCGTCGACGGCGTCCCAGTTGAGGGTCGTCGCGTCCGGGCCGTTGCTGGCCAGGATGCCCTGCTGGACCTTGATCGAGTCCTGACCGAACTTGAAGACGTACGAGTCGACGTAGGCCGTGCGGGCCGCGTCGGTCTTGGCGTCCCAGTTGGGGTTGCGCACGAGGGTGAGCTCGGTGCCCTGGGTGAAGGACTTGATCATGTACGGACCGGTCGACAGGGCGGTGTTGCCGTAGTCGCGGTTCTTGGTTTCCTTGGCCTTCGGGATCGGCGAGGCCTGGGTGAAGGTGGTGAAGTAGGGCAGGGTCTCCCAGCGCTTCTCCAGGTGGAAGATGACCTGGTTGCCCTTGGCCTCGACGCCCGCGAACGTGTCACCGAAGGTGTCGTTCCGGTTCGGGTCGTCCCACGGGCCCTCGTACTTCGCGCCGTCCTTGAGGAAGTCGACCTGGTAGGTCGGCCCGGTGTCCGTGAAGGCGAACGACCGCTTGACCGCGTAGGCGATGTCCTCGGCAGTGACCGCGGAGCCGTCGGAGTACTTGATCCCGTCCTTGATCGTGAAGGTCCAGGTCAGGCCGTCGGCGGAAACCTGGCCGAGGTCGGTCGCCAGGTCCGGAACGAGGACCTGCTTGCCGTCACGGTTGACGAACGAGGTGAGCGACCGCTGCGTCAGGCGGGTCATGATGGCGCCGGAGTCCTGGTAGAACTGGGCGCTCGGGTCCATGTCCGAGGGAGCGGTGGAGTAGGAAACCGTGAGGGTGCCGCCCTTCTTGGCACCAGCGACCTCGGGGGCCGGGCCCTTGGCGGTCGGGTCGATCGCAGCCGCAGCCTTCGTGTCGGCCGCCTTCGAGGCGCTGCCGCCGGCCGTGGACCCGGGGGTCGAGGCAGGGGCAGAGCAGGCCGCCGTCAGGCCCAAGGACGCGACCGCCCCCACGGCCAGGACGTGAGTCCAGCGCATGTGTTTTCTCCTTTGATGGGTTGCCCCGAGAGGTTCCTCGGAGCTGTCCGGCAGCAGCGTCGTGGACGCTACCGACGAGTGTTGGGGTCGAAGGCATCGCGGATCGCTTCGCCGAGCAACGAGAGGGCGAGGACGAGCAACGCGATCGACAGGACCGGTGGCCAGAGGAACAAGGGATAGCGCGCGTAGGCGTTCTGCGCGTTGGACACGGTGCGTCCCCACGACGGGGTGGGCTCGACGAGCCCGGCACCGAGGTAGGACAGGGTCGCCTCGGCCGTGATGTAGGCCGGGACGGCGATCGACGCCGAGACGATGATCGGGCCGACGAGGTTGGGGAGGATCTCACGGAAGAGGATCTGGCTCGTGGGCACCCCGATGACCTTGGCAGCCTGCACGAACTCGCGCTCCCGCAGTGAGAGGACCTCGCCGCGGATGAGTCGGGCCAGGCCGATCCACCCGAAGAAGACGAGGATGCCGATGAGCACCCAGAACCGGATGCCAGAGGTTTCCTCGGCGGTGAGGATCTGCCCCGGAGCGGCGAAGCGCTTCTGGATGATGGGGACCAGGGCCAGCACCATGAGCAGGAAGGGGAGGCTGAGCAGGACGTCGATGATCCAGGTGATGACCTTGTCGACCTTCCCACCGAGGTAGCCCGCCGCCAGCCCCATGACGATCCCGACGAGAGTCGAGAAGGTCGCCGCGGTGAAGCCGATGATGAGCGACGGCCGGGCCCCGTAGGCCCACACGGCAAACAGGTCACGGCCGGTGCGCGGCTCAACGCCGAACCAGTGCTGGGCAGTCGTCCCGATGAGCGGGTAGGTGTTGAACTCGGAGATCAGCTCCGGGTGGTACTTGTTCAACTCCTCGCCCTCGATCGACACGAGCAGCGGTGCGAGGATCGCGACGACGATGAAGAACAGCACGATGGCCACCGAAACGATGGCGACCTTGTCCTTCTTGAGCCGGTCCCAGGCGATCTGCGAGGGGGACCGGCCCGCGCGCTTGTCTATGGCCTCGGCAGTTGCCGCTGTCGGGACAACCGCATCCGCCGTGTCGGTCGCCGAACCCATGGTCAAGGCAGGGTGCTCGCTTTCCTTCGTCGGTCACTCAGAGGCCAGGGTCGCAACCCGGGGAATCCCGCACGGTGACCCCAGGCCTTCGTCGCCACGGCTGGCTGCGCGACACGATGTCACAGTTTCGGGCCCCGTGACACCGCGGGCATGACCAGCGATAACAAATCGTTACCCGCCTCGCCGCCACATGCCCAAGCCTGCGGTTCTCGCACGGCTTGACCGAATATCTCACTCCCTGGACGACATGATCAGTCACCGGGATGCCCCTCTCCCGAGTCGCCGGAGCGGGCCTCATCGGGGCCCCCGGATCCGGCCACCCGACGGCCCAACAACCCACGGATCCACACCCATCGCGCGGCCAGCCGCTCCTCGAAACCCCGCCCGGTCGGCTGGTAGTAGTCCGTCCTTCCGGCCAGATCGTCGGGGAGATACTGCTGAGCCACGACGCCATCGGGCGCGTCATGGGCATAGCGGTATGCCGCGTCGACCGGCCCCGCGCCCGCGGCCGCCGACGCCGCGGACACCCGCGAGGCGGCGGCATACCCGCTGCTGCGCAGGTGCAACGGGACCGGGCCGCCACGTCCCGCTCGGACGTCGGCGATGGCCGCGTCGACCGCCCGATAGGCGGCATTCGACTTCGGCGCGAGGGCGACGTGGACGACCGACTGCGCGAGGACGATCCGGGCTTCCGGCATCCCGATCTGAGCCACCGCGTGCAGCGCCGCGACCGCCGTCTGCAGGGCACTGGGATCGGCCATCCCCACGTCCTCGCTGGCCGCGATGACGATGCGGCGGGCGATGAACCGCGGGTCCTCGCCCGCCTCGAGCATCCGGGCGAGGTAGTGCAAGGCGGCGTCGACGTCCGACCCGCGCATCGACTTGATGAACGCCGACGCGACGTCGTAGTGCTGATCCCCGGCCCGGTCGTAGCGCACCGCCGCGTGCGCCATGGCCCGTTCGACGTGGGCGAGGGTGATGTCGACAGGCGAGCCGGCCGCCGGCGCGGCAGCGCCCAGCGGGACGTCGTCGCCGGCGACACCGGCTGCGGCCTCCAGAGCGGTGAGGGCGCGCCGGGCATCGCCCCCGGCCATCCGGACGAGGTGTTCGGCCGCATCGGGAGCAAGGTTGAAGGCGCCGTCCAGGCCCCGGGGTTCGGCCAGGGCAGCAGCGACGACCTGGGCGATGTCGGCGTCACTGAGCGGCACGAGAGCGACGATGACCGACCGCGACAACAGCGGCGCGACGACCGCGAAACTGGGGTTCTCGGTGGTGGCAGCCACGAGGATGACGGTGCGGTTCTCCACGCCGGGCAGCAGGGCGTCCTGCTGGGCCTTGCTGAAGCGGTGGATCTCGTCGAGGAAGAGCACCGTGTGCCGGCCGTAGAGGTCCCGCTCCCGAGCGGCCTGACCCATGACCTCCCGGACGTCCTTGACCCCGGCCGTGACCGCCGACAGTTCGACGAACCGCCGGCCCGACGCTCCGGCGACCAGGTGCGCCAACGTCGTCTTGCCGGTCCCGGGCGGACCCCAGAGGATGGCCGACAGCGGCCCAGCCGGTCCCGCGGAGCCTTCGACGAGTCGGCGCAGCGGACTGCCCACCTGCAACACCGCGCCCTGACCACGCACCTCGTCCAGGGAGCGGGGCCGCATCCGGACCGCGAGCGGGAAGTCCGAGATCGGGTATGCCGCCACTCCCCTGCCGTCCGAGCCGGACCCGTCGGGCTGCGAGGACGTCCGCGCGGCGGCGAACAGGTCGTCGCTCACCCGCGTCACCTCCTCGTCGTCGGGTTGCCGTCGATGAGAGGCTATCGCCGTGACCGACCGACATCTGTCGACTCGGAGGGGACGTCACGTCAGGCCGGCCGCCATCGGGCGCCGGCCCGTTCGCCCTGCCGGACGACATCGCCGCACCCCCACGAGCATCCTGGCGCGCTGGGGCGGTTTCACCGCCAGACGGCCTTGGCGGGTCGTTCTCGTTTGGGCGATGCTCACGGCGGCCGCCTTCGCCGTGGCCGTCGCCGGAGTCGGCGGCCCGTCGTTGTTCAGCAAACTCTCCACGGGAGAACCCACGGTCCCCGGCGAGGCCGTCACCGGCCGGGCCCTCATCTCCGCAGCCGAGCCCTCCGGACCGAGCGTCCTCATGCTCGCCTGGGATGTCGATCTCGCCACTGCGACGGTGGCACCCGCCGCGGCCCGCGCCGCCGCCGAGGTGTCGGGGATCCCCGACGTGGCCGACTGCGTCAATCCGTTCGTCGTCCCCGCCGGCTTGGCCGATCCTCGAGCCAGAGCCCTCGTGGCCGCCGACGGGCGAGGCTTCGTCGTCGTCACCCACCTGCGCCCGAACCTCAGCGCAGCCCAGCAGGAGCAGGCCGAGAGCGCCGTGCGAGCGGCATACGGCCGCCTGGCCCAGGCGCTTCCCGGTGGGACGAGGACCGCGGTGGGCAGTGGCGCGGCACTCGAGGACGAAATCGTCGGCCAGATGGAGGCCGACCTGCGCCTGGGTGAAGGGATCGCCCTGCCGCTGTCGTTCGCGCTCATGGTCGTCGTCTTCGGGGGCTTCGTGGCTGCCGGGATGCCGATCGTCGGAGCCATCGTCTCCATCGGTGGGGGTCTGGCTTCGCTCTATGCCTTCAGCCTCGTCATCGACCTGGACGCCTCGACCGTCAACGTCGTTACGCTGCTTGGTCTGGCCCTGTCCATCGACTACGGCCTGCTGTTCGTCTCCCGGGCCCGCGAGGAACTGCGCGCTGTCGCCGCCGGCGGACCTGCGGCTGACCTGACCCGCGAGCAGATCGTTGCGGCGATCGCCCGCACCACCTCGACCGCCGGACGGACCATCCTCTTCTCCGGCATCACCGTGGCCATCTCGTTGGCCGGGCTCTTGGTCTTCCGGGCTGGGACGATCCGCGCCATCGGCGCCGCCGGGGTGTCCGTCGTCGTCGTCGCGATGCTCTCGGGCGTGTCGATCATGCCGGCCCTGTCGGCGTTGGGTGCCCGGCGTCTGCTGGCCCGAGGAACGGAGATCGCGCCCGAGTCCGGGGTGTTCTCGCGGCTGGCCGCCGCCGTCCACCGGCGGCCCTGGCTCGTCATGGCCGCCTGCACCGTGGCCCTGCTGGCCCTCGCCGCACCGGCCAGGTCGATGCGGCTCACCTCGTCGGGGATCGAACTTGTGCCGGTGGGGTCACCGCAACGCACGTTCTACGAGCGGCTCGACGACGACTATCCCGCGTTGCGGCCCCCGACGGCCACCGTGGTCGTGCAGGGGTCCGAGGATCTCGCGCAGGCCTGGGCCGCTCAGGTCGCCGCCAACGTCTCCGGGGTCCGCGAGGCGCAGGCTCGGCCCCTCGGTGATGGGTATGCCGCGGTCGCGGTCCACACGGCATACCTCCCGCACAGCGACGAAGCCCGCGAACTCGTGCGCACCCTCCGTGCCCACCCGCCGAGCGCACCGGCATGGGTCACCGGCAACGCAGCGGCCCTCACGGACCTCACCGCCTCGATCGCCGAGGGCACACCGTATGCCGCCCTCCTGGTCGTGCTGGCCACGTTCGTCCTGCTCTTCCTCATGACCGGATCGGTCGTCATCCCGGCGAAGGCGCTTGCGCTCAACGTCGTCTCCCTCGGCGCGTCGCTGGGGGTGCTCACCTGGGTGTTCCAGGACGGCCATCTGTCGGGACTGCTGGGGTTCAGCTCGGTCGGGGCGATCGAGTCGATCATTCCCCCGTTGGCCATCGCCTTCGCCTTCGGTCTGTCCATGGACTACGAGTTGTTCCTCATCTCGCGGATTGCCGAGTTGCACGAGAGCGGGGTGGAGAACAACCGGGCCGTCGAGCTGGGACTGCAGCGGTCCGGGCGGATCATCACGTCGGCCGCGGCGCTCGTCGTCATCGTCTTCGCCGGATTCATCGCCGGGAAGATGCTCATCGTCAAGGAGATCGGGGTGGCTCTGACGGTCGCCGTCCTGCTCGATGCGACCGTCGTGCGGATGCTCCTGGTCCCCGCCACGATGGAGTTGCTCGGCGAACGGAACTGGTGGGCCCCGGCCTGGCTGCGACGCTGGCACGTTCGGCACGGCATACGGGAATGACGCGGCCCGCGCCACCGCAAGGTGACACGGGCCGCGAAGGGGCTGGTTTCGCGCCTCAGGCCGACGGACCGGCGGACGGCGCCGTGGGTTTGGCGTCGACCCCCGCTTCCTTGCGCTGCTGCGGCGTGATCGGCGCCGGGGCACCGGTGAGCGGGTCGTAGCCGCCACCGGACTTGGGGAAGGCGATGACGTCCCGGATCGACTCGGCGCCGGAGAGCAGGGCACAGATCCGGTCCCAGCCGAAGGCGATCCCACCGTGTGGCGGCGCACCGAACTGGAAGGCGTCCAGCAGGAAGTGGAACTTCTCCCGGGCCTCGGCCTCGGACAGACCCATGACCGCGAACACCCGCTCCTGGACGTCGCGGCGGTGGATACGGATCGACCCGCCGCCGATCTCGTTGCCGTTGCAGACCATGTCGTAGGCGTAGGCCAGCGCCGACCCGGGGTCGGTGTCGAAGGTGTCGAGGAACTCCCGCTTCGGTGAGGTGAAGGCGTGGTGCACGGCCGTCCAGGCCCCCGAACCGACCGCGACATCCCCGGCGGCGACGGCGTCGCCGGCCGGCTCGAACAGCGGCGCGTCGAGCACCCAGAGGTGGCTCCAGGAACCCTCGGCGATGAGGTCGCAGCGCTTGGCGATCTCGATGCGGACCGCGCCGAGCAGGGCCCGCGATGGCTTGGCGGCACCGGCGGCGAAGAAGACGCAGTCGCCCGGAGCGGCACCGACGTGGGCGGCCAGCCCGGCCCGCTCGGCGTCCGAGAGGTTCTTGGCGACCGGACCGCCGAGCTCGCCGTCGTCCTGGACCAGGACGTAGGCCAAGCCCTTGGCTCCCCGCTGCTTGGCGAACTCCTGCCAGGCGTCGAGGGTCTTGCGCGGCTGGCTCGCCCCACCGGGCATGACGACCGCGCCGACATAGTCGGCTTGGAAGACCCGGAACGCGGTGTCGGCGAAGTATGCCGTGCAGTCGACGAGTTCCTGGCCGAACCGGGTGTCCGGCTTGTCGGTCCCGAACCGCGCCATCGCCTCGGCATAGGTCAGTCGGGGCAGCGGCGTGGGGATGTCGACGCCGATGAGCCGCCACAGGGCGACGGCGATCTCCTCGCCGAGGGCGATGATGTCGTCCTGCTCGATGAAGCTCATCTCGATGTCCAGCTGAGTGAACTCCGGCTGGCGGTCGGCGCGGAAGTCCTCGTCCCGGTAGCAGCGGGCGATCTGGTAGTAGCGCTCCATCCCGGCGACCATGAGCAACTGCTTGAACAGTTGCGGGCTCTGCGGCAGGGCATACCAGGAGCCCGGTGCAAGACGCGCCGGCACGATGAAGTCGCGGGCACCCTCGGGGGTCGACCGGGTCATCGTCGGGGTCTCGATCTCGACGAAGTCGTGCCGGGAGAGCACCTCGCGCGCGGCGGCGTTGACCTTGGAGCGCAACCGGATCGCCGCGCCCGGGCCGGGCCGGCGCAGGTCGAGGTAGCGGTACTTGAGCCGCGCTTCCTCACCGACGGTGACCCGCTCGTCGATCTGGAAGGGCAGCGGCGCGGCGGCGTTGAGGACCGTGAGCGCGCTCGCGACGACCTCGACCTGGCCGGTCGGCAACTCGGGGTTGGCGTTGCCCTCGGGACGGGTGCGGACCGCGCCGGTGACCTGGACGCAATACTCGTTGCGGAGGTCGTGTCCGCCGCCCTGCTCGAGGACCTCGTCGCGGGCGACCACCTGGACGACGCCGGAGGAGTCCCGCAGGTCGAGGAAGGCCACTCCCCCGTGATCGCGCCGCTTGGCGACCCAACCGGCGAGGGTGACGGTCTGGCCGGAATGGTCGGCACGCAGGGTGCCGGCCTGGTGGGTGCGAAGCACGATCGAATCCTTCTGGTGGCGTAGGGCGACCGGACAATCCTAGGCGGGCACGGCATACCCGCTCGACCGAGTTAGGCGCGGGGGTCCATGTCCCGGTATGCCGGGTGCTCCGGCCAGGGGGTGTCGTGCGGACGCAGGGTGGTCCAGCCGGCGGCCCGCGCCCCGTGCGCGGCCATGATGCCCAGCAGTGCGCCCGGGTTGTGCAGCCGCCCGGCCAGCGCCGCGGCATACGCGTCGTCGAGGCTGACCCACCGGACGGTGAGATCGGCCTCCTCCCCGGTGCGTTCGTGCAACTCGCCCTCGACCGGGGCGACATCGCGGGCCAGGAAGACCCGATAGGCCTCCGGGAAGGCACCGGCGGAGGCATAGGCGTCGATGAGCAGATCCCATCGGCCGGCGGCGAGGTCCACCTCCTCGCGGAGCTCCCGCTCTGCGGCATCGCGGGGCAGCTCCCCCGGAATGTCCAGCAGACCGGCCGGAAGCTCCCACAGATAGGACCGGCACGCGTGCCGGTACTGGCGGATCATGACGAGATGGTCGATGCCGTCGATCTCCCGCAAGGCCAGCACGAGCACCGCGCCAGGGTGGTCGATGTAGTCGCGTGTGACGACCTCCCCGGTCCCGAGGTCGACCCGATCCCGGCGGACGTCGAAGACCAGCCCGCGCCACGGCACCGTCGTCTCGACGACGGGCTTGGGCGCGATCTCGTCACAGATCTCGGTGAGCGAGCCCACGGGCGCGTCGTAGGACACCGCGACCGGTCCTCAGCCGACCTGGGCGGGTTCTGGATCGGGTCGCGCGGAGCGCTCGACCTCGACGAGGCGCTGGGCGCGCTGGCGGTCCAGGGCGGCCCCGACGAGCCCCGCGAAGAGCGGGTGGGCCCGGTTGGGCCGGGACAAGAACTCCGGGTGGGCCTGCGTCGAGACGTAGTACGGGTGCACGTCCGCGGGCAGCTCGACGAACTCGACGAGCGACCCATCCGGTGAGAGCCCCGAGAACACCAGGCCCGCGGCCTCGAGCTGGTCGCGGTAGGCGTTGTTCACCTCGTAGCGGTGCCGGTGCCGTTCGCTCACCTCAGTCGTCCCGTATGCCGTCGCGACGACGCTCCCGGGGGTGAGGCGCGCGGCATACCGGCCCAGGCGCATCGTGCCGCCGAGGTCCCCGGCGCCTTCGACGAAGGCGAGTTGTTCGGCCATCGTCGCGACGACCGGGTGCTGGGTCTGCGGGTCGAACTCGCTCGAGGAGGCGTCGGCGATGCCGAGGATCGTCCGGGCGTACTCGATGACCATGCACTGCAGCCCGAGGCAGATCCCCAGGGTGGGCACCTGACGCTCGCGCGCCCAGCGCAGGGCGCCGAGTTTGCCTTCGATCCCGCGGACTCCGAAGCCGCCGGGGACGAGGACCGCGTCGACTCCGGCCAGGGCCCGCTGCGCGCCGGACTCGGTCTGGCATAGGTCGCTGGCCACCCAACGGATGCTCACCTTGGCGTCGTGGTGGAAGCCACCGGCGCGCAGCGCCTCGGTCACCGACAGATAGGCATCGGGCAGGTCGATGTACTTGCCGACCAGGGCGATCTCGACCTTGTGCTCCGGGTCGTGGACCCGCTTGAGCATCTCGTTCCACGACGTCCAGTTGACGTCCCGGAAGCCCAGCCCGAGCCGGCGGATGACGTAGGCGTCCAGGCCCTCACCGTGCAGGACCTTGGGGATGTCATAGATCGAGGGGGCGTCGACCGCGGCCGCGACCGCTTCCTGGTCGACGTCGCACATGAGCGAGATCTTGCGCTTGATC